>JBGPJR010000050.1:0-9532 GCA_041485545.1 Terriglobia bacterium | reverse complement strand
TGGTCAATGTCGTCGCCGCCCAGGTGCGTGTCGCCGTTGGTGGACTTCACTTCCACCACGCCTTCGCCGACTTCCAGGATGGAGATGTCGAAGGTGCCGCCGCCGAAGTCATACACGGCGATGGTCTCGTCCTTCTTCTTGTCCAACCCGTAGGCCAGCGCCGCCGCCGTGGGCTCGTTGACGATGCGCAGCACTTCCAGGCCGGCGATCTTGCCGGCATCCTTGGTGGCCTGCCGCTGGCTGTCGTTAAAGTAGGCCGGCACCGTGAGCACCGCCTGCGTCACCTTGTCGCCCAGATAGTCCTCAGCTGACTGCTTCATCTTCTGCAGAATCATGGCGGAAATTTCCGGCGGTGCGAACTGCTTCTTGCCCCCGTCAATCAGCACCCGCACGTCCTCGTTGGGAGCCTGCGCGATCTTGTAAGGAACAATCTTCATCTCCTCGGTTACTTCCGAGTAGCGCCGCCCCATGAACCGCTTGATGGAGTACACCGTGTTCTCCGGATTGGTGATGGCTTGGCGCTTGGCCACTTGACCGACCAGCCGCTCGCCGCTCTTGGTGAATGCCACTACGGAGGGCGTCAGCCGGCTCCCCTCAGGGTTCGTAATCACCTTGGGCTCGCCACCTTCCATCACGGCCACCACCGAGTTGGTGGTGCCGAGGTCAATTCCAATAATCTTCCCCATGTTGTTCAACCTCCCTGAATCTGCAGGCGCCCTCCCGGCGAAACGGCGAGGGCACGGCTCGGCCCCGTTAGATCGCCTCATTGTTTGGAGGATGAGGCTCGGGACCTTTAGCCAATTGATACTATAAAATGTTGAGCCTACTATTGTCAAGTCTTTCAAGTTTATCTAATATCTGTAACAAACTAAATGGGTTACTTTTCAGTTATATCATTCCCAGGTTGTAGCGAGGGAGTTCTGGAGCGCAGCGTAAGGCGCGTCGTGCCTCCCGGACTTCCCTTTCTGAGGATTCGATGAGGGAAACAGCCCTGAGAGAGTCTGCGCGTTCGCGTATCGGATATAATCCTGGTGGCATGCTGAGCAGCCTCGCCTCCATCGACTGGTTTCCTTTCTGGCTCTCGCTACGAGTCGCTGCCATCGCGACAGTCGTTTCCTTGCTAGTGGGTCTGGCTCTGGCTTACGTCCTGGCACGGCGTGAGTTCCGCGGACGTGAACTGCTGGACGCACTGATCACGCTGCCGATCGTCCTGCCGCCTACCGTGCTCGGTTACTACTTGCTCGTTCTGCTGGGAGGCAACTCCGCATTCGGAAGAGCGTTCGAATCCGTATTCGGTTTCCGGCTGGTTTTCACCTGGCAGGCAGCCGTCGTGGCGGCGACGTTCCATAGCGTACCGCTGCTGGTCAAGTCAGCGCGTGCGGCGCTGGAGAGCGTGGACCGCAACCTGGAAAACGCGGCGCGCACTCTGGGCGCATCGGAAGGCCGCGTCTTTCTGCAGATCACTCTGCCGCTGGCGAAGCGGTCCATCCTGGCGGCCACGGTGTTCGCATTCGCGCGGGCGCTCGGCGATTTCGGCGTGACGATCATGATCGCCGGGAACATCCCCGGCAAAACGCAAACCATGGCGGTGGCCATTTACGACGCCGTGCAGTCGGGCAACACGCTGCCGGCCAACATCATGGTCTTGATTATCTCCGCGACGGCGATCGGCATTCTGTACCTGACGAATCGCCTGCAGGGCGCGCGCCTGCTTTGACCGGCCCGATCGCTGCTATCCTGACTGCACTGTTGCTTCTCTGCTGAGAGGCCCGGAGTATTGTTTTGGCCCAGTTGGAATTCACTCTTCGAAAAGCGTTCCCGCCCGCGGGCAACTCGCCGGGTTTTGAGATGGACGTCACCCTGGCGTGTGAAGCCGGCATCACCGTCCTGTTCGGGGCCAGCGGCTCGGGCAAGACGCTGACGCTCGACTCGCTGGCCGGCCTGCTGCGCCCCGACGAAGGCCGCATCCTGCTCCATGACAGCATCCTGTATGACTCCGGCAGCGGCGCCTGGCTGCCGCCGCAGCGCCGCGCCATTGGATACGTGGTGCAAAACTACGCCCTGTTCCCGCACATGAGCTTGGAACAGAATCTGGCCTTTGGCATCCATCGGCTGCCGTCGCTCGAGCGGCATCGGCGCATTCATGAGATGCTGGAGCAGTTCGGACTCGCGGAGTATGCGGGCCGCCGGCCGGACGAGCTCTCGGGCGGCCAGAAGCAGCGGGCCTCCATTGCGCGCGCCCTGGTTACGGAGCCGCGCCTGCTGCTGCTCGATGAGCCGGTGCGGGGACTCGATTACCCGCTGCGCGCCGATTTTTACGAGATTCTGGGCAGTGTCCGCGAGCGATATGCCATACCGATTCTGTTGGTCACGCACGACGTGGCCGAGGGTTTCTTTCTGGGGAACCGCATGGCCGTCTATGCCGCCGGACGCATCGTGCAGCTCGGCTCGCCCGAGGAAGTCTTCCGCCAGCCCCGCAACCCGGCGATTGCGCGGCTGCTGGGCATCTCCAACGTTTTCTCCGGCGTCGTGGAGGAGCTGGACCCCATGGCGGACCGCTCGCGCCTGCGTACACCGCAGTTCGCCATCACCATGCCCTATCTGCCCGGCCGGTTCAAGGGCGACCCGGTGCGTTTCTGCATCCCGCCAGAACAGGTTGCCTTAGCGCCGCGCGACGCTCCCAAGGCACCTCCGGGCCGTGACAACCGCGTCCTCGTCCGCATCGCCGAAGAAGTGTTCACGCCCAACACGGTGCGTTTGCGCCTCGGCGTGGTCAGCGACAATGGCTCCTCACCGGGCCCGGACGCCAATAGCTGGATCGAAAGCGAAGTGAGCCGTGCTGCCTACCAAAAAATGAAGCTCGGCCAACAGCGGGAGTGGCTCGCCGAACTGCCCGCTGGCTCCATCCACATCTTTGCGGAACAGTAGCGGGAAGGTCTCCGGGCGCGCTCCGCGGCGTGCGTGCGAAGTAACCGGCTTGCCGCAGGGCTCGATGCGGAACTGTTTTCGGCTGGGGTACAATGGCCAGGAAGGACTGAGTCAGGGGAGAACGCGTTGCATCGCGTGAAACAAGAGCGACTGTTTAGCTGGCAGCGCGGATCGCTCGCGGGCGTCATCTGGCTGCTGCTGGCTGCGACGGCATGGGCGCAGGCGGAGGCGGAAAACCAGCTCCGCGACGCCGACCCCAAAGTGCGGGAGCGGGCCGCACGGCAGCTCGGGGAGAACGGCAATCCGGTCTATGTCCCGGCCCTGGGCGGCATGCTCAAGGACCCCGACGACAAGGTGCGCCTGGCCGTGGTGCGGTCCATCGTGCGGCTGGGCACGCCGGCTAGCCTGTCTCCGCTGTGCCAAGCGGTGCGCGACGGTCTGCCGGAAATCCGCTATCTGGCGCTAGATGGCATCGTGAACTTTTATCTTCCGGGCTACGTGGATATCGGCTTTGGCGGGTTCTTCCGCTCTGTGGGCCAGAGAGTACAGGGCCTGTTCTCCGACGTAGATACGGCCGTAGTGGATGCCGACACGCAGCTGGACCCGGAGGTTGTCCGGACGCTGCGCTCCACGGTGACCGGAGCCCCCGACATGAATACGCGCGTACGGGCGGCGCGCGTGTTAGGCATCCTGCGCGCCCGGGAGGCGGTGCCCGATCTGCTGGAAGCCGCCTTCGGCAACAACGTGGATCTGACCTACGAGGTGCTGCGCGCCTTCCAGAAGATCCAGGACACCTCCGTGGGCCCGCGCATCACCTTTCTGCTGCACTACCCTCAAAAAGGGATTCAGGAACGAGCCGCAACGACCATCGGATTGCTGAAGGCCGAAGAGGCTATCCCCGACCTGCGCACTCTTCTGCAAACCAGCGACGACAAGAACGTTCGCATCGCCGCGCTGGACGCTCTGGCCTTCATGCCTACGGCCGAAACCGGTCCGTTGCTGCGGCAATACTTGGAAGACAAAGAAGAGCTGATGCGCACCTCGGCCGCGCTGGGGCTGGGCCGGCTGAAGGATGCGGCCGATGCGGGCATCCTGGAGCAGGCGCGCGCCAAGGAACGGGACGGCGGGGTGCGGCTGGCGCTCGCCTTTGCGCTGGTGGCGCACGGGAGAATGGACCTGCTCGACGAGATGGTTTCCAACCTCACCTCGCGCACTCGCGGCGGCGAAGCCCGCCCCTACCTGATTGAGCTGGCCCGCGAGGCGGCCGTCCGCGAGGCGCTCTATCCCAAGATCTACTCCCCGGACGCCGGTATCCGCAGGAATCTCTGCGTGGTGCTCGGCGCTTCCGGCGACAGTACCTCCATCAGCTATCTGGAAGTGCTGCTGCGCGACCGCGATTCCGAAGTCGTAGCCGAGGCTAGCCGCGCCATCCGCATCCTGCGCGCCCGCGGCATGTAGCCACGCTGCTGCGAGGCGGCGTCCTGCCGCGTTCTGCCGTCGCGCTGCACTAGAGCCAATGAAACAGCCTGCCACAACGCAAGAGCCGCCGCCGCTGGCCGATTCCGGCGTGCCCGGCCGCGTGCTGGCGATTGATTTGGGAGCCAAGCGCCTGGGCCTCGCTATGAGCGATCCGCTGCGCATTGCGGCGCAGGGTTTGCCCACTGCTGAGCGGCGCAACCGGCGGGAAAATATGAACTACCTGAAATCGCTGGCGAAGCGCCACGAAGTTTCCCTCATCGTAGTGGGCCACCCCATCAACATGGATGGCAGCGAAGGCGCGCAAGCCCTCGCTGCGCGGGAGTTTGCGCAGCGGCTCCGCCAGCACGTGGGGGACCCGGTCCGCGAGGTCCGGCTGTGGGACGAGCGGCTCACCAGCGTGCAAGCCAACCGCGTTCTGCGGGAGTCCGGCCTGAGCCCGGCAGAGCGGGCCAAGGCCGTTGATGAGGTTTCCGCGGTGCTGCTGCTCGAATCCTTTCTGGATGCCGAGCGGGACAAAGCGGAATGCGCGGAAGAGTCCGGCACTCATTTTCTTTCGGAATAAAGAATGACTGCTGCACGGAAAAGGGTGTTCCTCACGCTGGTGAGTGTCCCGGCGATCCTGCTGCTGTGGCTGCTCGCTGACGGCGGGCGGCCCTACCTGGGCGCACCGCCGCCTGTGGAGATAGATATCCCGCGCGGCATGCCCACGGCGGAGATTGCGCGGCTGCTGGAAGCGGCCGGTGCCATCCGCAGCCGCTGGACTTTCTTGGGCCTGCATGCGCTTACCATCGGCAACACGCTCAAAGCGGGTGAATACGATTTCGAGCGGCCGGTCTCCACGTGGCAGGTTCTGCAAAAGATCGTCCGCGGCGAGGGGTCCTATCAGGTCCTCACCATCACCGAGGGTGAGAACCGCTTTGAGATCGCCGACGCAGTAGCCGCGCAAGGCTTCTCGACGCGGGAGGAATTTTTAGCGGCGACCGAGGATGACAGTTTCGTGGCCGACTTGGACCCGGAAGCGCCCAATCTGGAAGGATACCTATTTCCGGACAGCTACCGCTTCCCGCGCCATGCGCGGCCGGCCCAAATCGTGCGCGCTATGGTAGACCGTTTCCGCCAGGTCCTCCACGGCCTCGGCCCGCTGCCTGTGGAGCGGTCCTTGCGCGAGGTCGTTACCGTTGCGTCTCTGGTGGAAAAGGAGACGGGACTGGCTGCGGAGCGGCCGCTGATTGCGGGCATCTTTTACAACCGGCTGCGCCGCGGGATGGCGTTGCAGGCAGATCCCACGGTAGTCTATGCGGCACTGCTGGATCACCGTCCCCTCGGAAGGATTCGCAAGTCGGACCTGGAGTTCGAGTCGCCGTATAACACCTACGTGACGCGTGGCCTGCCTCCCGGCGCTATCGCCAACCCCGGCCGGGCTGCCTTGCAGGCTGCCGGGAAGCCGGCTGCCACGGACTATTTGTTCTTTGTGGCCAAGTTGGAAGGCGGCCACATATTTTCCCGCACGCTGGCCGAGCATAACCTCGCCGTCCAGCAGTATCGGCACGATTTGAGCGCCCAACTTCAAGCAAGTGAGTCCGCCGATCCACAGCCGTGAAGCGATCCCGAGCCGGACGCGCGGCACACTGCCCCCGTCACTCATTTGCCGCCTGCTCCGCAGCACGGCGCGGATGATTGCGCCCCTGTGAACGCTCTGTTACATTGGCTCTTGGGAAGCATAACGTTGATGAAGCGACCGGCGGGGCAGAGCTCGTCAAGCGTAGCCGGGGTGGCAAGGTGGGCATTCTTGCTGCTAATTTTCGTTGGGGGGCTGGCGGGGTGCCTGGTCCAGCGGCGCGAGAAGATTCCAGCTCCGGCAGCCGCACCCATTCTGCGCAGCGCCGCCCTGGATGAGCTGATCGCCCAGGTGCGCGCCCAGCAGGATGCCATCCAGACGCTGCAGGCCACCGTCCAGATCGAGCCCTCCGTGCGGTCCGATCTCCGCGGAGAGATTGTCCATTACCGGGACGTCCGGGCCTTCCTGCTCGTACGCAAACCGGGTTTCCTGCGGATGATCGGCCAGTACCCGGTGGTGCGCAGCACGGCGTTTGACCTGGCGTCAGATGGAGAACACTTCGGCCTCTACATCCCCTCCAAGAACCGGTTCCTGGTGGGCAACAGCCACGGTGGCAAGCGCTCGGCGTCGGGCCTGGAGAACCTCCGGCCCCAGCACATCCTGGACGCCTTGCTCATCGCCGCGCCGGAGCCGGGAGATGAACCAGTGCGGGAACTCGCTACGGAAGGTCAGAAGAGCTATTATATCGTGCAGATTCTGCATCGCGCGGAATCCGGGCAGCTCCTGCTGGCCCGTAAACTGTGGTTCGAACGGGTGGGATTGACACTAGAGCGCCTTCAAATTTTCGATGAGCAGGGCGAGCTTGCCACCGACGCGCGCTACGCCCGGTACGAAGAAACGGACGGTGTTTCCTACCCGCGCGAGATTGCCGTGGACCGCCCGCTCGATTCCTACGGCTTGATCCTGACCATCGAGGAGCTCCGGTTCAACCAGCCGCTCGCCGATGACAAGTTCCAGCTGGAGCGGCCCCCGGGCACGGAACTGGTGGATTTGGAAAAGGCCTCCTCGTCCCAGGAGGCCGACCGTGGTTAATCAGCTCATCCTTTCCAACCTGATCACACGGCCCGTACGCACCGTGCTCTCCGTGATGGCGGTGGCCATCGAGGTGGTGCTGATCATCCTCGTTGTGGGGCTGACGCACGGGATGCTGCAGGACTCGGCGCAGCGCACCGAGGGCGTGGGCGCGGAGATTATGGTGCAGCCGCAAACCACCTCGTTGTTTCTGGGCTTCAGCGGCTCTCCCATGCCGGTACAGATTGGCGACCGTCTGGCGGAGGTGCGCGACGTGAAGGCCGTGGCGCCGGTCATGGTGCAGGCCAGCTCCGAAGGCGGCATCACGCTGATTTATGGAATTGATCCGCCCACCTTCGACGCGGTCAGCGGAGGGTTCCGGTACTTGCAAGGACGCGGCCTGCAGTCTCCCGACGACGTCTTGATCGATGACATCTACGCCGAATCGCGCGGCTTGCACGTGGGCCAGACCATCGAGCTGCTCAACCAGGCGTTCCGCATCGCCGGTATCGTGGAGCACGGCAAGGGCGCGCGCATCTTCCTGCGGCTGGACCGTCTGCAGGACCTGATGGGGTCGGTGGGCAAGACGTCGCTGTTCTTTGTCAAACTGACGCGCCCCGACCGCGCGGGCGCCGTGCTGGAGCAGATGCGCGAGCTGCTGCCCAACTACCAGTTGCGCGACATGCAGGAGTACGTCTCGATGCTGGTGGCGGGCAACATTCCGGGGCTGAGCAACTTCATCACCGTGATCATCGCGCTGGCCGTGGCCATCGGCCTGCTCGTGATTTTCGTCACCATGTACTCGTCCATGGTCGAGCGCACGCGCGAGATCGGCATCCTGAAAGCCATGGGTGCTTCGCGCTCCTACGTCTTCCGGCTGGTGCTGCGGGAAACCGCATTTCTGACGGTGTTCGGGATCGCGGGCGGCATCGGGCTGAGTTACGGCGTGCGCGCGCTGGTGCGCGTGATTTTTCCGACCCTGCCCATCCTGATTACGCCGGACTGGATGCTGCGGGCCGGCCTCATTGCATTGGTCGCTAGCCTGTGTGGCGCCGGCTATCCGGCGTTGCGGGCCAGCCGGCGCGATGCCATCGAGGCGCTGTCCTATGAGTAGCCCGGCCGGCGCGGCGCGGCCCGTTGCGCCTACACAGCTATGAGCGAGATCATTCGCGCAGAAAACCTGCAGAAGGTCTACCGGATCGGCAAGGTCGAGGTACTCGCTCTCCGCGGGATCAACCTGCGCGTGGAGGAAGGCGAGATGGTCGGCCTGGTGGGTCCGAGCGGCTGCGGCAAGTCCACGCTGCTGCACGTTATTGGCGGGCTGACCTCACCGTCGGGCGGCCGGGTGGTTCTGGACGGCATGGACCTGGGCCAGATGAACGACGCGCAACGCACCGAGATGCGCAAGCAGAAGATCGGGTTTGTCTTCCAGCGCTTCAACCTGCTGCCCACGCTCACCGCCTACGGCAACATCAAACTGGCCAGCCACATCGCCGGGAACCGCAACGGAAACTCGCGCGCCGAGATGGACGCCATCATTGACATGCTGGGTTTGAGGGCGCGCATGCACCACCGGCCCGTGGAGATGTCCGGCGGCGAGCAGCAGCGGGTCGCTATTGCCCGCGCCGTGGTCAACCGCCCCAAGATTCTGCTGGCCGATGAGCCTACCGGAAGCCTCGATACAGAGAACTCGGAGCTGGTGCTTAACATGCTCCAGAGCCTAAACCACCGCTTCGGCCAGACCATCCTTATGATCACCCACAACCCCGAGGTGGCTCTCTACACGGACCGCATCGTCAGCATGCGCGACGGCCACATCCTGGAAGGCGGCTCCTGAAGGGATAGACCTTCCAATTCAAGGGCGAGAGCGGCCGCCGCGCTGGATTGGTAGTAACCGAGGTCGCGCGATCTTCGGAGGACTCCACGCCGAGCGGATCGCCGGTTGCTAGTTTGATTTTCGCAAAACTCCGATAAAGTTTCCGGAAGGGGCGGCCAGCGATCCGTCCTCCTGCCGCGTAAAGGCCAAAGGGCCGTCGTTGCACTGCAGCGTCACCTTCTGGTCGTCCACGCTGTAGGAATCGCACGGAGCCTTGATGTCGATGACCGTAAGGATCGCTTCGCCGCCAGAGCGAAGCTCCAGCACGGCATTCTCATTTTGATAGGTGCCCCTCACGCCGGAACCGCAGGCGGCCAGGACCAGGCACAGGCAAGCGACAACGCTCAGCGAAAGATGTTGGGTGACAACCATTTCATCCTGGACCTTGCCTGGGCTTCTAAGACGCATCCAGGTCAGGCGGATGGCGCAGAGTCTACCATCGCCGCACGGATGGCCGCAATAGATGATCGGCCACAG
Source organism: Terriglobia bacterium (assembly GCA_041485545.1). Classification (GTDB taxonomy): domain Bacteria; phylum Acidobacteriota; class Terriglobia; order 2-12-FULL-54-10; family 2-12-FULL-54-10; genus DATMAF01. The sequence continues at coordinate 143 of JBGPJR010000050.1, read as the reverse complement.
GCGGGCGCTTCCGTTCCCGGAAGCTTTGGCGTACACTTTGGCTATGCTCCGCAGGCTAGGCGCGGCCATCCGGACCCGCGCCGGAATCATCTCCTTAGTCGGTCTTCTGTGTCTGCTGGCCGGTATTGCCAGCAGCCAGACGG
>JBGPJR010000049.1:0-9563 GCA_041485545.1 Terriglobia bacterium | reverse complement strand
TGAAATTCGGGTTTGCGTAGGTGCAGGGAGGGTTTGCGATACCGCCGCAGTTGTTGTTCAGGGTGTAGTTGGTCAGGATGGGCGTCGGGCTCGGTGCGTCCGGGTCCGGATAATCGATGGGATCAATTTCCTTGAGACCTTCCGTAACATCTCCGTTCTTGTCCAGCCAGGCCGTGGTGTCATCGCAAGCGCCGGTATTCTTGATGCCCGTGCGCGGGGAGGAGAGCGAGCCGTTAATGGTCGTCGAGGCGCCGGTGGTGCGTAACGTCGAGTTTGTGCCGATATCACCGCACAGCGCGTGGGTGGAGGTGTCTCCCGCCGTGAGGGGGCACTCGGCGGTGCCGCCGCCGCCGCTGGAATCGTAGGCGCCGGTCACCGTGTTGCCGCCAAAATCCACGGCGTACGGGGTGCAGTCTTCGGCGGCTCCAAACACTGCGTAGTTGAAGCACTGCAGCAGCGGCTGGCTGATCATGGCCGAAACCGCAACGTTGGCCCCTTGCACCCCGTCCACGCCGGCATTGGAGGTGATTCTCCAGCCCTGCGCCGCTCCCGTATGGCCGCAACTCGTCACCAGCCGCATGGAGAGCAGTTCCGCATAGGTGCCGTAGGTCAGGTTCGTGTTTCCTGCGCTCATGCTTCCATGCGCCGCGTTCTCCCAGGCGGTTTCGACAGCCGCGTCGGGGTAATCGAGCGTGGAGAGAGCGGACGGCAGGTCGCTGTCCGTCGAAGAAAACCCCACCGGAGTGTCGGAGTTCTTCAAGGTGACGGGGGATTCTCTGAAGTCATAGCTCGCCAGAATCTGCGCCTTGGTTGGCGCCGTGTACTGATTGGGGTCAATCAGGAAATTGGCCGCCTTGTTCACGCCCGCTTCCGCCACATCCCGCGACTGCGACATGAGCTTGTAGTTCTGCGTGGACCAGGTTTCCGACTGCGCCAAGAACATCATGGACACCGTCATGACGGAAAGCACCGCCATCAAAATGATGGTCAGCACCAGCGCCGCACCTTTTTGTTTCTCCCGATTCATAACCGTTCCTCCCTCTGATTCCAACATGGCCCGCCCGGCATCCCGGCCCGAAGCCTCCGCCTTTACTACTCCAGAGCCGTGATCGTTGCCGGGGTCGGCTGCACGTACCCGGTGGCCGCGTCTGCCTGGCTGCCGATCCGGTATGCCATGTTCACGTTGCGGGGGGCCACACTCAACAGCGCTTTGGTTTCCTTGTCGTAAACATGCGTTTCCAGGTCCGGCTGCTCACCCTGCACCGACAAAGTGACCGCCACGTTCAGAACATAGGTATTCAGGGGCGGCGTCCCGGCGTCAAAGTGGTCATAGATAAAACAGTCCGAGCCGTCCGGATTGGGGAGCACGTTGTTAAGCAGCGTCTGGGGGGGGTAGTCGACATCCTTGTTCGCCGGGTCGGGGTTGTTCCACGGCATCTCCTGGCGCGTCAAGGTTCCGGAGCCGTCGGCCTGCGGGTTGCAGAAGTACTTGACGTACACCATGTTCCCGGTATCGTTAATATCGCCGAACATCTTCAGAGTATTCCCATCCGAGCTCGCCAGGATGCCGGTGCCGAACGAGGAGGCTGGGCGCACGCTGGCGCCGTTGGCATGGTCAAAAAGGAAGTTGGCGGTGATCGTTCCGCCTCCTGCGTCCACAGCCGTGACCGTAACAACCTCCTCGTTCGTCTTACCTTCGGCGGCTAAAGCGTCACAGGCAGCCACCGGGTCCGGCCCGATGATCAGCAGCTCGCCGAGGAACATCCCTTCGGTAGAGCCAATGCTAACTGCCTGGGACACGGCGTTGACAGCTGGGCAGGCGGCCGGCGTGGCAACCGCCGCGGTCAGCGTGGTCCGGTTGGGCGTGCCCGCATCGCCGGGAATTGTGACGCGCCCGGCCTGGCTGATCTCCTGCTGCATTACTTCGGTTACGCTGCGGACGCTGGCGTGCATGTCGGTGCGCGTGGCGACGGAACTCTGCGACATACTCATGCGGAACATTAAAGACAGCACGATAGCGGAAACCGTCAGCAGGATCGTCAGGGTAATCATCAGCTCAATCAGGGTGAACCCGCCGTCTCGCTTCTGGAAAACGCGTTTGCTCTTAGCCATTTCGAATCTTCCTTAAAAGGGACCTGATTTGAACGTGGTCAGCGTAGAGACGGGCGACTTGCCAACATCCCCCGAGCCCACCACAAAGCTGGTCCGGCACGACACGGTAATCTGTTTGTACTTGACGGAGGTCGCGGCGGCCGGCGCCGGCGTAATCTCCTGAATCTGCCACACCCGCATATAGAACCAGCCTGCAGGAGCAGCCACCCCGCCACCCAGCGGCAGTCCGTCCTTGTCCAGGTAGTCCACGTAACCGTCCACGGGGCCGCCGAAATTTAGATTTCCGCCCGCCGCCAGCCCCGTCCCGCCGGTATCACAGATCTTCGGAAAGCAGGCGGCACTGGCCGTGTCGGACGCGTCGGGCGGCGGTTTTAAGTCGCCGTCGGTATAGGCCAAGCTGAGGAGCTGTTCCATCTTGTCCTGGGCGTACTCGGCGGTGCGGGCGCCCAGGTGCCCCTGGTTCTCCGTGGTCATGATGGCAACGGCGGCCATGGCCATGAGCCCCACGGTGATCGTAAAGAGAATGGCGAGAGCGATCATGGTCTCGATGAGCGTCATGCCCGCTTCTGCGGAGCGTGGAACCCTGGGAGCATGCTGGATTCTCATATTCTTAGTGCCTCGTCCAAACATCTGGGATCTCGTTGTCCGCACGCCAGGTGCGCGTCAAGCCGGTGACGGAAACCGTCACGCCGTGGATCTGCCCGCCATCCGTGATGTAGATCCCTTCGCCGGCCGTGGTGGTTCCTACGTCGTCCACGGGAAACCCGCGCGAGTTGAACATAATGCAGGCGGAGTTGCCGGTTTCATCCGGGTCGGCACCGGGGGCCCACGACGCTGCTGCTGCATCACCTTGCTTGCAGGTCGGCGCTTGCGCAATCGCAACCCCGTTGGGGTCAACAGTCATGTCCCCGACGCCGAAACTCACGCCCGTGGAAAGGTTTTGTGGACCGCCTACGTTCACGTTTTTCCACGTACCGACATCGCCCGCGGCGCACAGGCTGTTTTCCGTCTTACACCACATCTGCGAAACAAACGTTCCGTTGTCAAAATCGAATTTGACGCGCGCGGCGGTGAAATTGGCTGCAGCGCGCATCTTAGCCAGGAGAACCTCCCCATTCATGTCGCGAACGTCGCCCATGATGCGGAAATTCCGCAGCGTCTGCAGGAAGGCCGGCACGGCAAAGGCGACAATGATCAGGGCCACCATGACCACGACCATCAGTTCCAGCAGGCTGAAGCCTCGCGGTCTGTTGTGCGGGCGCATTCGCATTCGCAACTCCCCCCAGGCAGTTTCCCCACCATGGTAATCAAGCGCCGCAGGGTTCTCAAGCGGGAAACTCATAGCGTTCTCGCACGTTCTAGTTGCGGCACCGCCTCATCCCGGCGCCGCACGCTCTGCATTCTCAGCGAGTCTACCAGCCGCCCGCAGCCTCCGACAATAGTCCTGCGGTCTCAAAATCTTGCCCCTGTGGTCCTAGGACTCCGGTACCGCCCCCCGAAGACCTGCCGCGGCAGCTGCGGCCCATTGGACATCGATTTCGAGCGCATGGTATAAGAAACAAAACTAGCGTACGGAAAGGAATCTGAGTCGACATGCGCATCTTGGGCTTTCTGATCCTCTGCTTGCTTTCTGGCTCCGCTGCGGTTGCGGCACAACTGCAGGGCCGTGTCTTGAACCCGCAGGGAGCGGGGCTGCCCGGGATCAAGGTGACCCTCCAGGGCGGCGACGGAGTGCCCTCGCGGGAAGTGGTGACCGGAACCGACGGTTCCTATGCGATCGACAATCTCGAGCCCGGAACCTACACGCTGACCGTTGCGGCTCCCTCCGTGGCGGCGCCCTTGTCGCGACAGGTGACGATTGGGCCCGGCGCCGAGCCGATGCGCGCCGACTTCCAGCTCCCGCAGACTCCCACAGCCGCGGCGCCCGCAGCGATCGCGGCGGAAGAGCGCAACCCGAATATTTTCGTCTATCGCATCGATCTGAACGATTTGCGCAACCGGCTCACGACCGGCCGAGGCCCGGACCCCGCTTATGTGCCGCAGTTCTCGGCGGACCAGAACTATTTTGGCGCGGAGTTCGGTGCGCCGCTCGCCGGCTATGAAATCTTGCGGCCCCGCTCGCTGTTGAGCCAATGGCACGGCTCGCTGTCCGCTCTGCACCAGAACAGCGCTTTGAACGCGCGCAATTTTTTCGACGCGGGACCGCTGCAGGCATCGCGGTCTACCAGCTACTCGGCGACCGGCACCGGCCCGCTCAGCGCGCGGGCGTCGTTGCTGTTGCAGTATGGCCAGACCCTCACCTCCGGAGCGGTGAACAGCAATATCCAGGCTCCCCTGGCTTCCGAGCGGATACCGACTGCAACGGACCCGCTAAAGAGAGGCATCATCGCCGGCCTTCTCAACGCCTATCCTGCGGAACTGCCCAACCTGCGCGGGCGACGTCTTAACTCGAACGCGCCACGAGATGTCAATTCTAAGGACGCGCTGGCCCGCGTGGATTTCAAGTACGGCCCGAATAGCGCCCTCGCGCTGCGCTATACGGTAAACGACTACAGCGAGGACCCATTTCAGCTCGTCGCCGGACAAAACCCGCAGACCGATGTGCGGACGCAGGGCGCTTATCTCAGTTGGACGCAGACCTTCTCACCGCAGACGGTGAGCCGCTTCGCCTTCAATTTCGACCGCACCGGGGCCGCGCTGCTGCCCACCAAGCAGTTTTCCAGCCTGTTTGCCTCCCTGGGCATCGCAGCCGTGCCGGATATTGATTTCGTTTCGGATGGATTTACCGATATCGGGCCTGGCACTCAGTTCCCGCGCCGTCGCGCTCAGAACCGTTTCCAGCTTTATGCCGATTGGGCACATACCTCCGGACGGCACTCCCTCAAGGCGGGATGGAGCAGCACGCGCGTGCAACTCAATGACCTGCAAAGCGACAACAGCCGCGGCACGTTTAAATTTGCGGGCGACTTCGGACGAACAGAGCTGGAGAATTTCCTGCTGGGAACACCCAGCTCGTTCACGATCGGTTTGGGAAACTTCTACCGCGGCTTCCGCAACTGGGAGCACTTCGGGTTCGTGGAAGACCAGGTGCGGCTCTCGCCTACGCTTACGGCCACCGCCGGCGTGCGGTACGAGCTGATGACCGCTCCCTGGGAAGTCAATGGCCTGACGGATCCTCACTTCCACACCGACAAGAACAATTTTTCGCCGCGGGTCGGACTGGCCTGGAATCCGAACAAAGGGAAGACCGTGATTCGGGCCGCCTATGGAATCTCCTACTCACAAATCTTCCCCGTCACTTACGGCATGACGCGCTTCAACCCTCCCGCGAACCAGTCCGTGCAGATACAAGCGCCCGACCTGGTCAACCCGCTTGCCGGATTCAGCACGGAGCCGACCCCGGGGGCGCGCACTTCGCTGTTTCAGCTGAGCCCCGATCTGGTGAACCCCTACTCGCACCAATACTCGTTCAGTATCGAGCGCAGCCTGCCTTGGGCGGCTACGATGCGCGTCGCTTACATCGGCATGCGGTCGTTCCACCTGCTCATGCAACAGGTCTATAACCGTGCGCGCCCGAGCACCGATCCGGCCATTCCGAACACCACCGGCACCATTAACCAGCGCCGCCCCGATCTCCGCTACTTCGACATCAACATGGTGCAAAGCGATGGCAACGCCTATTACGACGCCCTGCAGCTCTCCATGGACCAGCGGCTCAGGCACGGGCTCACCTTCCGGGCTTCCTACACGTTTGGCAAGAATATTGACACCGGCGGCGATTTCACCAACACGGCATCGGGTGTCGAAAAGCCTCCGGAAACCGGCATATCGAGCTGCGAAGTTTGCGATCATGTCAGTGACCACAAAGGCGTCAGTTTGTTTGACACGCCTCAGGTTTTCGTCCTGAGCTACACCTACAACGTTCCGTTCCCCCGCGGCAGCAACAGCTGGGCGGAAAGGCTGTTCTCGGGATGGCAGGTTTCCGGCGCCACAAATTTTCAGTCCGGAACGCCTTTCCACATTCACACCGGTTCCGACGGACCCGGCTTCGGCAACGTGGACGGAGTGGTTTTCGACCGGCCGAATATCCTGAAACCGGCCCTGCTCGGGATGAGCGTGGATGATCCGGATACCTCGAGAATCATCCTCGAAGCCGATAGCTGCACGCGGCCCAATGTGCCGAACCAGATGACCGGCGAGGCTCGACCCTATCTGTGGTGCAATGCACTGGATGACAATCTTCCGGTCGGCGGCCGCGGCAACATCGGCCTGAACGTTTTCCGCAAGGACGGGACGAGCAATTGGAACTTCTCCATCGCACGCACGTTCCGGCTTGCGGGGCAGGAGCACTCGCTCCAGTTCCGCACGGAGTTCATCAATTTGTTCAACCACGCGCAGTTCGAAAAGCCGGGCGTGAATGTCGCCAGCGACACGTTCGCGGAAATCACCAACACCGTCAACAAAGGACGGCAGGTGCAGTTCTCTTTGCGCGCCAATTTCTAAGGAGCTGAAAAGACCTTCCGCCTGCGGATCTCCCGGGCACTGCGCCGGTAGTCACTGGAGGGCAAGCGGCGGGAGCGGCTCTTTCTTCTGGCCGAGCGAACTGCCGCAGCCGGCGCACAGATACTCGTACAATTCCTCGTCGCCCAGCACCAGCAGCAGGCGCTTACGGACCGGCATCGCCTGCCCGCACCGGCGGCAGTACAACGTCACGGCTTCCAGATTCTCAAACTGCTTCATCAGTGCGTGAGAGAGAACAGGAAGTAGTTGATCGCAAAGCGCAGGCCCTGGGTGGAGGCGGCCAGGTCATATTCTGGCCGATCAATCCATTCCCAAAAATCGCCCAGGTCGTTGTTGGCGTTGATGAGCATAATCAGCCGCCCCTGCTCGTCAAAATAGCCCACAAAACGCGTGGGGCCGGTCTGCGGGTAAGGAGGCTGCACGTCCAGCGTGGGCATGTCATAGAAGGTGTGGAAGATCGGATTATCAACGGCTAGGTCCACCGGAGCGCGGTTGGGAAAGACTCGCCGCATCTCGTTCTCGAACCAGTAGAGACTTTGTTCGTCCAGGTCATCGGCAATCGCGAAACCGCCGCGATTGAAGAACTCGCGCATGTGCTCGACTTCCTTCTCGTTCATGGTCATCTCGCCGACCTCGCTGAAGTAGGCAAAGGGGTACTTGTAGAGCTCATCGCTGTCCAGGTTCACAATGACGTAGGATGCCTTATTCACGTTGATCCCGGTGGCCTCATCCGCTACTTGCAGGATGTGTTCCTCGGCCTCCGGGTAATCGTGCGCCCAGCCGCACACGCGGCCATAGTCCGTGCTATCCGGCATGCAGACTGCCATATCGGGAAAGTTCCTGCGGCCAGGACCATGACTGGTGAACCGCACGCGGGCAAAGACAAACTCGGTACCAGGGGGAGGCTGGCGGTTGGAGGCTACATCGGCGAGCAAGCGCTGCCGCTCATAAAAATCAGCCTGCGGAAAGGCCCAGCGGGCAACTCCCAGGATCAGAGCTGCCACGAGCGCGGCCAAACCAGCTTTGCGGGCCATCCAGAAAGGGCCTCCGTGGGGTCCTGAGTCCACTCTACCGCCCAGCCTCCGGCCCTGTCAAATCGCGCGATGGCGGGGCCCGTTACGCGCGCGGATGGGTCTTGTCGTAGACCTCTATGAGGTGCCGGATGGAAACGCGGGTGTATTTCTGCGTTGTGGACAAGCTGCTGTGGCCCAGCAGTTCCTGGATGGCGCGCAGGTCGGCGCCCTCGCTCAGCAGGTGCGTCGCGAAGGCATGACGGAACGAGTGCGGGTGCAGCGCCGGATCGCCGCGCAGGCGAATGGAGTACTGCTTGACGATGCGCCCGACCGAGCGGCTCGTCAGCGCCTGCCCCCGCGCATTGACCAACAGCGTCGCGGTCTCTTGCAAAACTCTCTGCAGCAGTGCGGCGCGCAGCGGGAGGTAGGCCTCTAGCGCCTCGAGCGCCTTGCGCCCGAACGGCACCATGCGCTGCTTCTTGCCTTTGCCCGATGCCAGCAGAAGCTGTGCCTTGCCATCCACATCGCCCAGACGCAGGCCCACCAGTTCGCTCACGCGCAACCCGGAGCCGTATAACAACTCCAGAATGAGGCGGTCCCGAGCCGCCAGCACCGGGGACTGCGGGCCGACTGGTTGGCTGAGAGCGCCGTCAATCAGTTGATTCATCTCCTCCGCCGTCAGCACCTCGGGAAGCCGCTGCGGCTGGCGCGGCGTGGAAACCAGCTTAGCCGGGTTTTCTCGTGCCAGGCCCTCGCGGCAGGCGTACCGATAGAAAGATCGCAGCGCGCCGAGCTTCCTCGCAATCGTCGCCGGCTTGCGGCGCTGCGCGTACAGCATTCCAAGATAGTCGCGAATCTTGCGGTACCCGGCGACGCCGGACAGGTCGGAAACGGTCTGCGGGGCACCGGTGCCGCGCTTGGCAGATCCGATCTCGCGGAAGAAAGCCTCCAGGTCGCTGCGATAGTTTCTGAGCGTGTGCGGTGAGTAGTTCCGCTCCACGCGGAGATGCTCCAGAAACTGGTCAATCGCGGATTGGATCGAATGCGCCATGTGCTCCGAGCCGCTCGCGGCGGCGCTGCCCTGCTCCTCCACTCTAATCCCGAATGCTCGCTCGGACGTTTTCGTGTCAGCGAAAAGTCCCAAAAGAGTCAATGGCCGTCCCGCAGCTTGGTTCTGCGCCCCGAAATGGCGCACAATAACAGTCCATGACGGCCCAGGAAATCGAACAGAGGATGGCACAGTTGGCCCCCTGGTTTTATCCCTTCGATTTTGGCGGCGGCCTGCGCGCTCCGAGCCGGATTCCGCCCGAAGTGGCAGGCATCTTTGAAACCCGCCTGCAAATGCTGGCCGGCGTGGTCGCCGCTCACTTCGGAGCACGGCTGCCCACAACCGCCTGCCTGGACATCGGCTGCCATGAGGGGTTTTACAGTGTCGCGATGGCCAAACAGGGCGTGGGCCGCGTCGTGGGCGTGGACGTTCGCGAAGACAACTTGCGCAAGGCCCGGTTTGTGGCCGAGGCGCTCGGCCATCCCAACATCTCCTGTTGCCGCGCCAACTGCGAACAGCTCTCAGCCGCCGAAATCGGCCAGTTTGAGCTCACCTTGTTCTTGGGAGTCCTCTATCACCTGGAAAACCCGATGCTCTGCCTGCGTAATCTGGCCAGCGTAACCAAGGAACTGGCCGTGGTGGAGACCCAGGTCATTGACGAAGTGGAAGGCATGACCGAATGGGGGGCGCGCGCCTGGACGCGCCCTTACCACGGGGTGCTCGCCGTCATTGATGAGTCGGGCGAATTCGACACCGGCATCCAGGAGACCGGAAACACGCCGGTGGCGCTTTGCCCTTCCCCCAAAGCGCTGACATTCTTGTTAAAGCAGGCTGGCTTTCGAAAAGTGGAGATGGTTCCCCCGCCGCCG
>JBGPJR010000048.1:0-9620 GCA_041485545.1 Terriglobia bacterium | reverse complement strand
GTGCGCCAGTACTCGGTATTGCGCTCCAGCACCACCTCCTCGTCCTGGGCCGCGCGAACGAAGCGGAAGGGTCCGGAGCCGATCGGCTGGCGTGCAATATCCTGCCCGGCTCCTTCCGGAACGATCCCGATGGCTCCTTGTGTCACATTCCATAAGAAGGACGCGTAGGGCTCCTTGAGATGAATGATCAGTGTGGAGTCGTCCGGCGCTTCCACCGAAGCGATGCGGCTGAAGTTCGCCGCTTTCAGGCTCTTAATCTCCCCCGAGATCAGGCTCTGGAAGGTGTAGCGGGCGTCGCGGGCCGTGAGCGGCTTGCCGTTGTGGAAGTGCACCCCGTAACGCAAATGAAAGATGTAGGTGAGCGGGTCGGTCATTTCCCAGCGCTCGGCCAGCCAGGGCTGCAGGTTGGACGCCGCGTCACGGCGGAGCAGACTGTCAAAGATCAGCTCGCTGATGCGTTCTGATTGCGCGTCGGTGCCGATGCGCGGGTCCAGGCTGATGGGGCTGGACTCGATCAGCATGACCACGGTCTGCGGGTCGCGCCGGACGGCGCATCCCGGGCTGATCAGCACTAGCACTGCCAGGACGAACGGCACGGCGCGCGCCATTATCGGGAGCGCAGCGAGGCATTTGCTGCTGCTACGGCCTGCCATAAGCCACCTTGCCCAGAATCGTTGGATGCCGCGCCCCGGTAGCCGAGGGCAGGTTTGACGGGCGCCTGTGAATGGTGTGGTAGGCGAGCACGGCGAAAGCAACCGCTTCCTTGGCCCCGGCCGGAACCCCGGCGGCGTCCGACGGCAGCACGCCAATCGGCGCACGCAAAATCAGCCGTCGGCGAAGCTCTTCCATTAGAAAAGCATTTTTCACTCCCCCGCCCGAGACGAGACATTCTTGAACGGAAAACTTCGGCAGGACGTAATCGGAAATTGCAGCGGCGATGCTTTCTGCCGTCAGTGCGGTCGCTGTGGCCAGCGCATCACGCAATGCGGCTTCCGATCGCCCATAGTGGCGCAGGAAATACTGCTGCAGGTACTCCGTGCCGAACTGCTCGCGCCCTGCTGTCTTCGGCGGCGGCAAATGAAAGTAGCGCTGGCGGAGCAAGCGCTGCAGATCTTTTTCTACGGTCCGACCGCGTGCGGCGAGCCTGCCACCGGCATCATAGGACCGTCTGCCACGGGTGGCGATGGCAGCAAGTCCATCCAACAGCATGTTGCCGGGACCCGTGTCGAACGCGATGGTATCTTCCGGGCTTCCGCCCGCGGGAATGGCGGTGAGATTGGCGATGCCGCCAATGTTCAGGGCTATGCGCCCTTTCTCCCGGTGCCGGAACAGCAGATAGTCAAAGAAAGGAACCAGCGGGGCTCCCTGCCCTCCAGCGGCCATGTCGGCGGGCCGAAAATCCGCCACGGTCGTGACGCCGGTGCGCTCAGCAATGATTGCCGGCTCACCGATCTGCAGCGTCGAACGAACTGGGACACCGTAGTACTTTACTGCGCAGTTCTGGTGAAAAATAGTCTGCCCGTGCGAGCCAATGAGCTGGAGGCGAGACAGGGGAATCCGCGCGCGGCGACAAGCCGCCAGGCAGGCTTTGGCAAATAACTCGCCCAACAGAAAATTTAGCTGCGACAGTTCCGATGTCGCTATGGCCGCACCCGATGCAACGGCCAGAATGCGGTGGCGAACCACAGGCGGATAGGGAATCGAATGGAATGCGACGAGGCGGAAATGCGTTTTCCACTCCAGGCCCACGATCTCCACCAGGGCCACGTCAATCCGGTCGGCTGAGGTGCCGCTCATCAGGCCTGCGACCAGCATCAGTGCCTCTGCGCCCTCTGCCCGGCGGCCTTTTGGAGGCGCAGACGCACCTCCTCCCCGAGCCGGCGTATCTCTCGCTGCAGCACTTCCACGTTCACGAACGGCGTCTGCGGTTCACTCAATGGACGCGCCATCCTGGCATCTGCAATCCGTTGCGTGGCCTGCTCCAGGCACTCTCGAAACTCGGAACTCGCTTCGGCTTCGCGGACCAGGGCGCGATGAACCCGCTCGACATTCTCGGCATGGCGGCAGACCAGCAGCAGGTCGCATCCGGCGCGGATTGCCGCAATGGCCGCCTCCTCGATGCTGCGGCCTTCCAGCACCCCTCCCATTTCCAGATCGTCACAGACCACCAGCCCCTCGTAGCGCATCCGTTGGCGCAACAGTCTGGAGACGATATTCGACGAGAGGCTGGCTGGGATCGACGCTGGGCTGGTCTTCTTCGGGGCCAGAGCCGCTTCCCATTCCGGATACCAGGCGTGTGCCACCATGATCATGGGCATTTGGTCTGCCAGCGTGCGGAACGGCAGCAAGTCGTCCCGCCACAGCGCATCTTCGGTCTTTCGGATCGTGGGCAGACCGACATGTGAGTCCTTGCTTCCCGCGCCTAATCCTGGAAAGTGCTTCCCGCAGCCGAGCACATTCCACTCCGTCAGTCCCAGGAGAAACCGCTCCGCGAACCGGATCACCTCCTGGGGTGTTTGTCCTGCGGCGCGGCTTGCTAGAATCGGTTCCGATTCTGCCGAACCCAGGTCCAGCACGGGAGCAAAATCGAGGTTGAGCCCGAAGGCGGCGAGCTCCCTGCCCGCCATTTCTCCCAACTCGTGCGCCAGCCCGGCCTGAGCCGCATCGCGCGCTGATGGGAGAGGCGCGAGCATCTCCCGGAAGCGGTCCACCAGGCCGCCTTCCAAGTCCATGGCGAGGAACGGAGGCGGCGCAGCGAGCACCGCGCGGATCTCGGAGACCAGTTCCCAAAGCTGTTCTGCCTCCGCGATGTTTCGCTGGAAGAAGATGACGCCGCCCGGGCGAATGTCGCGGAGCAGTTGCGACAGCGCCGCGTCACATTGGCGACCCTCGAAGCCAACGATCAGCATCTGCCCTGCCCGTCGGCCTACTTCCTGCAACTGTTCGCTCATGGGCCGCTCTTGATTATATCTGACCGCTCGCTGCGCGGCGGGACACATTCCCGGCACGTGCGCCGGTTTCGTCCATCCCTTATAATTGACCGAGAGTAGTTCGGAAGCTTCGCATGGCACTCAAAGGCTGGCAGGATGTCAAACCCGTCCTTCCGTTCCTGCGCCCCTATCGCAGGCAATACGTATGGGGACTGCTGTGCCTGGTCGGCGAGGCCGCGTTTTGGGCGGCCGTGCCGCAGATCATCGGCTACGCCATTGACGACCTGAGGCAGGAGCTCACGGCTGAGAAACTTGCTTTCTACGCGGCCGTGCTGATCGGCGTCGCCCTCTGCAAAGCCTTCTTCCTGTTCTGGACCCGGATGATCCTGATCGGCATCTCGCGGGACGTGGAGTACGATCTGCGCAACGTTCTCTACCGTCACCTGCAGCGGCTTTCGCTCAGCTATTTCCAACGGACGCGCGTCGGCGACATCATGTCGCGCTCGATCAACGACCTGAACGCCGTGCGCATGATGCTCGGCCCCGGCATCATGTACTCGGCGCGAACGGTGGTCCTGATGACGGCGGCGATTGCGATCATGTACCGGATCAGCCCGCGGCTGACGTTTGCGAGCTTTGCCCTGGTGCCGGTGATCGCAGTCGTCGTCAGCGCGTATGGCAAGCGGATCCATGACCGCTTCGAAGCGATTCAGGCGCAGATGTCGGACCTGAGCGCCCGCGTGCAGGAAAGCATGGCGGGCATCCGCATCATCCGCGCCTACGTGCAAGAGGAAGCCGACCTGGCCCGGTTCCGCGACCTCAACGACGAGTTTGTTGAGAAAAACCGGAGGCTGATTCGCGTGTGGGGCACGTTCTATCCGGTTCTGGAAGTCCTGATGGGCCTGGTCACCGTGATTGTCCTGTGGGTCGGGGGGCGCGAGGTGGCCCGCGGAAGCCTCTCCATCGGCGCGTTCGTGGCCTTCAACGTCTATATGGGCCAGCTTTCCTGGCCCATGATCGCGCTCGGCTGGGTGGTGAACCTGCACCAGCGCGGCACCGCGTCGCTCGGGCGTTTGCAAGCGATCCTGAGCGAGCAGCCCGAAATTGCCGATGCGCCCGAGCTGACTGCGGCGCGAGCCACGGTTGTTCCAGTTGCCCCGCGGGCGGCAGCAACAGAACCTGCGTCGAACGGCCGCGGCGAGACGCGCGGCGCCTCCATCGAGCTGCGGAACCTTTCTTTTTCCTACAACGGCCGGCCCGTGTTGCGGAACCTGAACCTGATCATCCCCGCCGGCAGCACATTGGCTATTGTTGGTCCTACGGGCAGCGGCAAGTCCACGCTGGCCAGTTTGATCCCGCGTCTCTACGAGGCTCCTCCCGGAAGCCTGCTGGTGGACGGCGAGGAAGTGCGCCGGTACCGGCTCCAGGAGCTGCGCCGCATGATCGGCTTTGTCCCCCAGGAAACGTTCCTGTTCAGCGAGACGATCCGCGAGAACATCGCCTTCGGTGTGGACCAGGCCACCGACGCCCAGGTGCGCGAGGCGACCGCCATCGCGGGACTCCTCGGAGACATCGAAGACTTCCCGCGCGGTTTCGAAACCATTGTGGGGGAGCGCGGCATCACGCTCTCCGGCGGGCAGAAGCAGCGCGCCGCCATTGCCCGCGCCGTCCTGCGCGACCCTCGCGTCCTGATCCTGGACGATGCACTGTCGAGCGTTGATACCTACACCGAGGAGCAGATCCTCACGCGGCTGCAGAGCGTGCTGCAAGGCCGTACCGCCATCTTGATCTCGCACCGCATCTCGACCGTTCGCGGCGCCGACCAGATCATTGTCCTCGAGGACGGTCAGATCGCCGAACGCGGCACCCATGCCGAGCTTCTGGAGCGGGGCACGTATTACCCCGCGCTCTATCAGAAACAGTTGCTGGAAGAGGAACTGGAGCGCTCTTGAGCCAGCCAGACCATCACGAAGAAGAAGTCCTGGGGAAGGCGTACGACAGCCGCCTGATGAAGCGTCTGCTGCGCTACCTGATCCCCTACTGGCCCACGGTGCTTGGCGCATCGGCCGCGATGATCGTGCACTCTTCGCTCCAGGTGGTTGGGCCGTTCCTCACCAAAGTCGCCGTGGACCGCTACCTGGTGGCGACCACACGTCAGCCGACTTTTCTCGACCCCTGGCTCAGTCCCGACTCCGTGACCGGGTTGACTCAGATTGTCGGGCTGTATCTGCTCGCTCTGAGCGTCATGTTCGTATTGGACTATGCGCAAACCTACTACATGCAGATGGTCGGGCAGCGCGCCATGTACGACCTGCGCATGGAGCTGATGAAACACTTGCACCGGTTGTCCACTCAGTTTTTCGATCACAACCCGGTCGGCCGCCTGGTCACCCGCGTCACCAGCGACGTGGACGTAATCAACGAAATGTTCACGTCGGGCGTGGTGGCGATCTTTGGCGATTTCTTTTCCCTATTCTTTATTGTCGTGGTGATGCTGCGCATGGACTGGCGCCTTGCGCTGGTCACCTTTGCGGTGCTGCCCCTCATTGTGCTAGCGACGATGCTCTTCCGGCGCGTGGTGCGCGAGTGCTACCGGCGGCAGCGCGTGGCCATTGCGCGAATCAACGCGCATCTGGCGGAGCACCTGACGGGCATGAACGTGGTGCAGCTTTACAACCGCGAGGAAAAAAGCTTTGTCGAGTTCGACCGGATCAACACGGTCCACAAGGTGGCTTATCTCGATTCGGTATACGCGCATTCGCTCTACTACCCCACGGTCGAGGTTTTAAGCTACGTCGCTATCGCCTCCATCCTGTGGTATGGCGGTCGCCAGGTGCTCGGCGAGGGGCTCACCATCGGAATCCTGGTGGCGTTTATCCAGTATGCGCAACGGTTCTTCCGCCCTATTCAGGACCTCAGCGACAAATACAACATTTTGCAGGGCGCCATGGCCAGCTCCGAGCGCATCTTCAAGCTGCTCGATACGCCCGTGACGATTGAGTCGCCGCAGCAGGCCGTCGTCCGCGCGGAGCCCGTCCGTGCTCCGGGGCGCATCGAGTTCCGCGACGTCTGGTTCGCCTATAACGCGGACGAGTGGGTCTTAAAGGAAATCAACCTCGTCATCGAAGCGGGCGAGACCATCGCGGTCGTGGGACACACCGGCGCCGGGAAGACCACGCTCGTCAGTCTGCTGCTGCGCTTCTATGACGTGCAGCGCGGCCAGGTGCTCGTGGACGGCGTGGATGTGCGCCAGTGGGACCTCGGCGCACTGCGCCGCCGTTTCGGCATCGTGCTCCAGGACCCCTTCCTATTCTCTGGCACCATCGAGAGCAATATCCGGCTGGGTACAGAAACGGTCACGCGTGAAGACATGGAGGATGCCATCGAGGAAGTGAACCTCGGCGAGTTCATCCGCTCCCTTCCTCAGGGCTATCACGAAGAGGTGCGCGAGCGGGGCAACTCGCTTTCGGTCGGCCAGAAGCAGCTGATCAGCTTTGCTCGCGCTTTAGCGCATGACCCGCAGATTTTGATCCTGGACGAGGCCACCTCCAGCGTGGATACCGAAACGGAATTCCGCGTGCGCGACGCGCTGAGCCGCATGATCCAGCGCCGCACCTCGATCCTCATCGCTCACCGGCTCTCCACCATCCAGCGCGCCGACCGCATCATTGTGATGCACAAAGGCCGCATCCGCGAGGCGGGCACGCACCAGGAGCTGCTCGCGGCACGCGGCATCTATTGGAAGCTCTATCAGCTTCAGTACAAAGACCAGGAAGTGGCGGTAACCGGGGACGACTAGTCGCTGAGAAGCAGTACCGGGCTACGCTGTTTTGTATGGTTGCGTAGGACTTGGCAGCAGCGGACCCCTGGGGATGATGATCCAGGCAATCAGATACGTGACGAGGAACGGCAGCAGGCCCGTGGCGACTCCCAGAAAGACTGCAATCAGACGCAGCAGCGTCGGATCAACCGAATAGACCTCGCCCATTCCGCCGAACACTCCGGCGACCTTCTTGTCGGTTGGAGAACGGTACAGCCTCTTCATTGGGTCTGACTCGCGTAATGCCTGTGAACGTTTTCTTTCAACGGGAACTGGATGCGAGTGCGGCGCGCAAGAAGCTCGCATTGGCTCCACGCAGCGATGGGGCGCGGCATGAATAGATGGAATCGCGCTGCATCGCGATGAACCCGGCTTCCTCGATGCTGCGGCGCAGCACGGCTTCCCCCGCACCGATACTGTCCGGCGCTCCGGCCACGACATTCTCTTCCAAGATCACGCTTCCCGCATCGTTCGCGCCAAACTGCAGCGCTCGCTTGCCCGTCTCCAAACCGACCGTCAGCCACGACGCTTGCAGGTTGTCAAAGTTGTCCAGGTACACGCGCGCGAGGGCCTGCATGCGCAGGTACTCCTCGTCCGAGGGCTTTTCGTGCGGCAAGATGGAAGGCCGCTGGCGCCCGGTCTGATACGGCCAGACAATGAATGCGGCAAACCCGCCCGTCTCATCCTGCAACTGGCGCAGGCGATCCAGGTGGTTGAGCCGATGCTCCAGCGTTTCCCCGAACCCGAACACCATGGTAGCAGTGGTGCGTAGGCCCGCCCGATGCGCCGTGCGATGGACGGCCAGCCACTCCGCCGTCTTGATTTTCATCGGGCTGATGCGCGCGCGAATCTCATCGTCCAGAATCTCCGCACCTGCGCCGGGAATGGAATCGAGTCCCGCGTCCCGCAGCCGCCCGATCGCTTCCTCTAGGGAGATACCCGAAACAGTCGCCAGATTGAAAATCTCCGGCGCCGAGAAGCTGTGCAGCCAGATTCCGAAGCGGTCCTTTACTTTCCGCAGCAGCGCCTCGTAATACTCAATCTTCAGCTCCGGGTGATCTCCGCCCTGGATCAGAATTCCTACTGCGCCGAGTTGAACGGCGTCCTCGATTTTGCGCAACACTTCGTCATCGGAGAGCAGATAGCCTTCGGCATGTCCCGGAGCACGATAGAACGAGCAGAAGGAACAGTAGGCGTTGCAAACGTTGGTGTAATTGACCGTGCGCTGAATGGTGTAGGAAACGATCTTGTCAGGGTGCTTCCGGTATCGCACGGCAGAGGCAAGGGCGGATAGCGCAGGAAGACTCTCCTGATAGAGTCCCTGTGCTTGTTCGCGGGTGATGCGTGCCGCTGCCATGGTCTGTTCCAATGTCGCGCTGTTCTCAGACTGATGCTACAACATGGCACGCGCGCTCGCAATGTCCCGCCGCGTTAGAGCGCAGCCAGGCAGTGCGCCGCCAGTTCCGCGAAGAGGGGATGTCCGGCCACAGAGTCGCTGGGCATCCTCGGAAGAACAGACAGGGGCACGCCAGCGAGCTGGCGCAGTGCCGCGGCGTTCGTCTCGACGGCGGGGCCGTCTTTATCGTAGGGATGGTTCAGCACGCAGGCGAGTATTTGCAGGCCGGCGCTGCGTAAGAACTCTACCGTCAGCAGCGTGTGATTGATGACGCCGAGCTTCGATCCCGACACCACCAGCACCGGCAAGTTTAAGATACGGGCCAGATCGCCGTAATGAAACTTCTCTCCGAGCGGAACCAGGATTCCTCCTGCTGTTTCAACCAAAACCACATCGTGGAGGGAAATGAGTTCACGGTAGCATTCTTCAAGCCGCGACGGCTCGATTCTCTTCCCTTCCCGCTGCGCAGCAACCCACGGCGCCACCGGCGTCTCAAACCGATAGGGGCAGATGACATCCAGCGACGCATCCGTGCCGGTCGCCCGCT
Organism: Terriglobia bacterium; assembly: GCA_041485545.1. GTDB lineage: Bacteria > Acidobacteriota > Terriglobia > 2-12-FULL-54-10 > 2-12-FULL-54-10 > DATMAF01. The sequence continues at coordinate 927 of JBGPJR010000048.1, read as the reverse complement.
GCAGCAAGCGCGCATCCGCCGGAATCAGCTCGTCCGATTGTGCGTCTCGTTCACATCCGGTCTCCGCAGGCTTGAAGGGAGCAACGCGCAACCCGCGGGCGCGGAGCGCCGCGGCCAGACCACACGCCACAAACGTCTTGCCGACTCCCGTATCGGTTCCGGTAATGAGTAATCCCCGTCCCGGCATCGGCGATCTAACGAAGTCCTTCCTGCGCCATCACGCAGCCGATGGAGTCGGCCACCACCGAAGTGAGCTGCACAATTTCCTCGCACGTGCTCGAGAGGGGCGGCATCAGAACGATGACGTCTCCCAAGGGCCGCAAGATGATCCCGCGCTTCCGAGCCTCCACGATGACCCGCTTCCCGATACGCTTGCCGGATGCAAAGGGCCGACGCGTCGGGACATCTTCGGCCAGCTCGATCCCGACCATCAGGCCCCACTGGCGAATGTCGCTTACTCCGGGCCTGTTGCGCAGCGGGTCCAGCCCTTTGCCCAACCGTTCAATAAGAGGCTGTATGCTACTGATGGTCTGTTCGTTAGCGAACACGTCAAGAGACGCGATGGCTGCGGCGCACGCCACCGGGTTCCCCGTGTAGGTGTGCCCATGGAAAAATGTCTTGCGCTCTTCGTAGTCCCCGAGAAAAGCCTGGAAGATTTCCTCTGTCGTGAGGGTCGCCGCTAGCGGCAAGGTGCCGCCAGAGATGCCTTTGCCCAGGCACATCAAATCCGGAGTGATCGCAGCGTGCTCGCAGGCGAACATCCGTCCCGTTCGCCCGAACCCCACGGCCACCTCATCGGCGATAAAAAGGATGTGATTCTCACGACACAGCCGATGCAGACCGGCGAGGTACTCCACTGGGTGGCTCCACATCCCTGCCGCGCCTTGCATCAGCGGTTCTACGATAAGCGCCGCCAGCCGTCTACGG
>JBGPJR010000047.1:0-9681 GCA_041485545.1 Terriglobia bacterium | reverse complement strand
TGGCGGCGCGGGTGGAAGGTGCTCTACCAACCGGCTAGCCGCCTGTTTCACGAGCACCGTGGCACCATCGGCAAGCACTACTCTGCGGAAGCGATTCGGGCGTACTTGCATAAGAACTACGTCCTAATGGTGTGGAAGAACGTTCACCGGAAGCGCTGGCTGCTGGCACACTTCGCATGCTTGTACGGCCATATGGCGCTGAATTCGCTGGGATGGCGCACGGAGACCCGTACTACCATCGGCGCGTTCGCGATGGCCCTGCGGCAGTTTCCCCAGGCGTTGCGGTCCCGCCGCCGCGCCCTGCTCCGGGCCACAATCTCCGACGCAGAACTGTTCCGGCGCGTCCGCCCCTCCGTCTTTCGAGAAACGCTGCTCGGACGACCCGCGTCCCTCGCGGGACCGGAAGCTCCTCCGCACCGCCGGCTCAACATCCTTTTTGTGTCGCCTTACTCTGTTTATCCACCGTTGCATGGCGGCGCGGTGTTCATGCTGCAGGCCATTCGGGAGTTGGCCAAGCGGCACGACATCTATCTGCTCACGTTTGTGGACCGCGCCGAAGAGGCGGAAAGCAACCGTAGTCTAGAGGGAATCGTGCGCAAGGTAGAAGTCTTCGTGCGCCAGCACCGGCGCAGCCTCCCGTTTCACCTCACCTCCAATGCGGAGCGCACTTTCTATGATCCGGACTTCGCCGCGCGGCTCGACAAGATGGTGCTGCTGCATGAGATTGATCTGATTCAGTTCGAATACACGCAGCTGGCGCAGTATCGCCTGCCCCTGCACCGAGTGCCGCAATGCCTGTTCGAGCACGACCTGTATTTCCGCTCCGTCCAGCGCCAGCTATGGACCGGCAGCGGGAGCTTGCTGGTCAAGGCCCGCGAGCTGCTGGAATGGCTGCGCGCCATCCGCTACGAGGTGGCGGCGACGCGGCAGTTTGACGCTGTTTTCACCTGCAACGATCCGGAGCAGCGGATGCTGGAATCGTTCCTGAAAACCAACGGCGGTCCCAGGGTACTCTCGGGCCTGCGCACCGCCGTGGACGTTGCCAGCTACCCCTATCCCGGCGGACCCCGGCTGCCCGATTCGCTCCTCTTTGTGGGGAACTTTCAGCATCGGCCTAACACGGAAGGACTGGAGGTATTTTGTGAAACCATTCTTCCGCTGATTCGCGCGAGGCGGCCGCAAACCACGCTCCACATCGCCGGCGCCAACGCACCGCCCGAGTGGGAGCACCGCTTCGCCAGGGACGGAATCCGGCTGCTCGGCCAAGTGCCGGATATTCGGGAACCGCTTTCCGCCTACTCCATTTTCGTGTGTCCGATCTGGCTCGGCGCCGGGGTCCGCGTCAAAATTCTGGAGGCGTTTGCGAGCGGCATTCCGGTGGTCTCCACGCCGCTCGGCGCCGAGGGACTGGCAACGACTGCCGGCGTTGATCTGTTGCTCGGCGATTCGCCCCGCGCGTTTGCCAATGCTTGCCTCGCATTGCTGGAGCGACCCGACCGCGCGGAAGCCCTTGCCGCCAGTGCCCGCCGCCTGGTGGAAACTCGCTACGACTGGCCTGTGGTCGCCGGACAGCTGGAAGAGGTGTATCAGGCGCTGGTCGCCGGCCGCAGAAAAGCGCCGGCCTCGCCGGGTGCTTCCCCGGTCGAGGTCTCCCACGAAGCTGGAATCATCTCCCGATAACGATGCCCACTGTCGTTTGAACGCGGTGCCAGGAGCCTCCCGGCCCGAACAACTCCTCCGGAATCGGCGAAACATCGTCGCGCACTTCGAACTTCCAGCGCACCAGCGGAGTCAACCCCTTCTCGAATCCGCCGCCGTAGGTAAGTACCGGCGCCAGCAAGTCCTCCGGCGCACCCTTGGGGAAGGGCTGTTCCACCTGCTGCTTCACGTTCAAGCTGAAGCGCGACAGTCCAGCGCCCAGCAGGCCGTACAGGCGGACGCCAAACAGCTCAGGCGTCCGGAGGCGGCCGTCGAAAGTGAGGGTGTGGCTGCCGAGATCGATCCGCGCGCTGGAGCCGAACGCGTCGGCCCGCCGCAGCATCAGCTCCGGCGTGGAATGGCTGTAATGAATCTCGCCGCCGAGAAAAGGCAGCAGGCCCATGCCCGCGTCCACGGAGATAATCCAAGCCTTGGAAAAATCGGCTTGCGCCGCCGACTAAAGGCCAGCGGCGGTTCCCTTCAAGTCGCTCGGGAAAATACCGCCGGCACTGAATGCAATCGACTGCGCCTGCGCGGTCGCGGCGGCGCACACCAGGCAGAGTGTCCAAAGACTCGCGTGCCGCAGCCTCCTACCCTAGAAGGAAAGGCGCAGCGCGAACTGAATCTGCCGTGCCGTCGTGCTGGTGCTCACGACCCTTCCCGCCGTGGGATTCACGCGCGGCCGCGTGGGAGAGCCTTGGTACACGATCGTAGACCCTCCACTGAAGGGCCGGAAGTTCGCCTTGTTGGCTACGTTGAATACCTCGGCGCGAAACTGCAGGCGCCGCTTGCTATCCAGCAAGAAATCCCTTTGGAAATTCGCATCCAGTGTAAACGATCCCATGCCGTGCATCGTATTGCGCCCGTTGTTGCCGAGAGTGCCAGCCTCCGGAACGGTAAAGGCGCACGGGTCGTACCACAAGTCCGGTGTGCCGATCGGGATGCCGGCGGTCACGCCCTCGCAGCCCTCCGTCACTCCGTGGATGGTGTTGCTGTCGTGCCCGGGCTTCAGATTAGGACGCCTTGCAGCAAAGAGGAAATGCTCGTCGCGAACATTGATGCGCAGACTGATCGGGGTGCCGCTGCGAGCCGACAGGATTCCTCCAATCCGCCAGCCTCCAAACATGCGGCCGAGGGCTCCGCTTTTCCACAACACTCCCTGGCTGCCAAAGGGAAGACCATAGAAGAAACTGGCGGTCAGACGGTTCCGGATGTCGAAGTCGGAAAGGGCGCGATCGACCGTGCGCAAGGGGCCGTACTGGATGCCTTGATTCACCGTGGCGAAGCTGGACGCATCGTCAACGGACTTGCTGAGCGTATAGTTCACCGTCAGGGTATTGCCGCGAGCGAAGGGCTTGTTCACAGACAACTGCAGCGAATGATAGAAAGACTGCGCATCGCTCGCCAGCACGTTGATGGAACCAAAGTTGGGGTTGAGCGGTCCCGCGCCGGGCTGGCACCAGGCGGTCGGTTTGTAGTTCGGGTCCGGATCATTGCAGTTGTCCGGAAAGAAGGTAGACCCGTCCGGGCGCGTGATGGGTTGCGGGATCTGATTCAGCTCGTAGGCGCGATACAGATGATTGCCGCGCGCACCCACGTAGGCGACGGTCAGCCTGGTCCCGGCCGGAAGCTGCTGCCGCAGGGAGGCATTGAAGCGCAGCACCATGGGCGTGCTCATGTTGTTGTAGTCCATAATGAGCGCCTGCTTGGGACTGCCCGGTTGGGCCGCCACGGCGGCTACGGCATTCGGGAAATAGTCGTAGGCCCTCAGATTGGGGATGAACACGGACTTGTAAAAAGGCTGCGACAAGCCCCGCGAATCCACCACGTACTCCAGAATCTCGTCATAGTAAATGCCCAAGCCGGCGCTGACGTTGGTGCTGGCGCGTCCCGTGGGAGCCCAGCTCAGCCCGACGCGGGGAGAAAAATTCCGCAAGGAGGGATTGCTCTTGAGCAGGGGTCCCACCTGCAGCTCCGTATCGTGCAGCGGATCGGGCAAGAAAGCCGTACGGCCAAGGCGATCGTGAATGAGCGTCGCGAACTCATAGCGCAGGCCCAGGCTGAGTTGCAGCGTCGGCCGCACCCGATACTCATCCTGAGCGTAAAAGCCCAGCAGCGTCTGCCGGTAAGCCTTAGCCGTGTCCGAACCCGGCAGGGCCACCGTCAGGCTGGTGGCGCCTGTAGCTGTCGCGGGGAGATCCCGCTCCAGCGTCAAAAAGCTTTCCAGGCTGCTGAACCCCCAAATCCCTGCCAGGTTCGCGCTGGTAAACCCATCCCAGCGGTAGCGGTGCGCTTCCGCACCCAGCTTCAGGTTATGCGGCCCTCTCTGCAAGATCATATCGCCGGAAAACTGGAAGGAATTCATCACATCCCCTTGGGGAAGACTGCTGTTCGGTCCGAAGGCGGAGGCTCCGGCCACCTGGAGGACGCCGAACTGGGGCGCGGTGGGCACGAAGAACAAATTTCGCGGAATCTCCAAGTTGGACACCGTTTGCTGGTGCGAAACCGGCCGCGTGTACCCCAACCGAAAAGAGGTGATCGCGCGGGGGCTGAAGATGTGGCTGCCGACCACCGTCAGGTATTGCTGGCGGCTCTCGCTCCGGGTCCGAAAGTACGAAACGTCCTGGACCCCATGACTGGTGGCGTCGTCAAAGTTGTAGCGCACAAACAGGCTGTCGCGGTCGGTAATGCGGTGGTCCACGCGGCCCGTGAAGAACATCTCGTTCGTCGGCAAAAAGATTCGCGCCGACACGCGACCGATTCCGTCGCGTACATAACCGGCATTGACGGGCACGTAGTACTTCAGCACAGCCAGCACGCGCGGGTCGGGGTTGGCGACCACATCGGTTACGTGCGCCGGATCGATTACGTTGCTGGTATCGGTGACCGTCAGCCGGTCCCGCATCACCTCCATGCCAGCCATGAAGAAAGTGTTCTTCGGAACAATGGGGCCGGTCGCCGTGAAGCCGAACTGATTGCGCTTGAACGGCGGGATGCGCGGGTCATCCGGCTGATCCTTGCGGTCGAAGAAATTGCGGGCGTCCATCTTACTGTTTCGGAAAAACTCGAATAGGTTGGCGTGAAACTCCTCGCCCCCAGACCGCGTCAGCGAGTTCAAGACTCCGCCGCTGCCCCGCCCGTACTCGGCTGAGTATTGAACGCCGTCGGCCTGAACCTGTAAGACGGTATCGGAGCCCAACTGCACCCCCCCGGCACTGCGAGGCACCTGATTGCCCGTATCCATAATGTTGGTGCCATCCATCAGGAAGGTATTGGAGGAGGAGCGGCCCCCGGAAACGGTCAAACTGCCGCTGCCGCCGCCGCGTTGCGCGTTGCCGCCCAAGGGGTCCACCATGCTCCCTTGCAGCGTTGCCAGCTGGTTGTAGCTGCGTCCGTTGAGGGGCAGTCCCGCCAGCTGACTCTCGCTGATCTGCCCGCCCACGCTGCTCTGGGACACAGCCGGAGCCTCCCGCGTCGCGCCGGTCCCCTGTGCGCTCGGCGTGCTTGTGCCGGCTTGGGCAACCACGAGTTGGACGTTGAGCGTGGCTCCTGGCTGCACCTGGATGGACAGGGGACTCCGGACTAGAGGCCCGGCGGGAGAAATTTCAAACACGTAATTGCCCGGAGACACATCACGAAATTCGAACTGCCCTTGGGGGCCGCTGTTCTTCGCATATTCCGTGCCGGCCGCTTTGTTCTGGATGAAAACCCCGAGACCAGTCAGGGGCCTCCCGGACTCATCTTGCACCGTTCCTTTGACCGCTCCCATCTGAGTCTGACTCCAAGCCGCGGGCGCTATCTCAGCCGCCAGCATCGTTGCGACCAGCGCGACAGCCGTCAGTCTGGCGTTCCATCGTTTGGACCAATGCATTTGTGAATCCTCCGTCCCTATGGATTGGCAAGAACCGTACTTTGCATCATGGCTGGCTGCCGTACTGCTCAGCAGCCGGTTCATCTTGCCGGAGAGTATACGTCAGTTCCCAAAGAGGACTCAAGCAGAGTAGGGGAGCGTTCCACTGGCAGCACCTCGGCTCCGTAGTTGCCCGACCCAGTGGTCGGCTTCCCGGAGCGGCTTGGGAATCCGGTAGCCATCGCAGCAGGCCAGCACGTATCGCACCGCTGTCGGGAGCGAGACCCGGTGGCCGCAAGAGACAAACACGGGCCGTACCGCATCCCTGGTTCTCAGGACGGTTCCAATACGCTCTCGGCCATCGCGCAAGGGGGAGGTGGAACCACGCCGCGCGGCAGGCATCTCATACTCGCCCACCAGCAGCGATTTCGCGCAGCCAATCACCGGCCTGTCCAGCACCAGCCCCAAATGGCAGGCCATGCCGGCCCGCCGGGGATGCGCCCATCCATGCGCGTCTGCCAGGATCAGATCGGGCAGGCGGCGCAGCTTGGCGAACGCCTCCAGCAACAGCGGTAGTTCACGAAATGCCAGCAGCCCCGGCACGTAGGGAAAGGTCAGCGGGCCCGAGCTCCACGCCCGCTCCAGCTCTTCCAGTTGGGGAAACGAATAGACCAGGACCGCCGCATATCCCCGGTCGGGCCCCAGAGCGATGTCGGCCCCTGCCACCGTTCGCACCCTGCCGAGCTGGTCCCGCCGGATCACCAGCGGCGGAATCTGCCGCTGCAGCAGCCGCGCCTCGGCCGGCGAGACATCCAGCCGGTGCAGCGAACCGGGCGTGAGTGCGCTACGCATGCGGCTGAGCTTTCTCAGCCGGCGCCTCTAAGCTTGAGGAAAGCAGCGCGCAGACCTGCTGCTGCACGGCAGCGTCGTCGCCAAATCCGGAGAACCAGTGTACCTGCGCCTCTTTGCGAAACCACGTCATCTGCCGCTTGGCGTACTGGCGGGTTCTGGTTTGGGCATGATAGATGGCTTCTTGCAGAGAAATCCTTCCCTCCAGAAAATCTACAGCCTGCCGGTAGCCATGGGACCGGAAAGGCGGCAGGTCAGATGCGTATCCCTTTTGCAAGATGCCGTGCACCTCTTCTACCAGACCGTGGTCAAACATCCATTGCGTGCGCTCATTGATTCTGGCGTAGAGCGCCTCGCGGGGCGGGTTCAGCCCCAGCTTCAGCACGCCATAGCCTTCCAGCGCTGGACGGCCCTCGCCGAACAGTTCCGTTACCGGGCGGCGCGCCAGCAGGCAGACCTCCACGGCGCGGATGAGCTTGGGGAGGTCATTCGGGTGAATTCGCGCCGCCGCGGCTGCGTCCAGCCGCCGGAGCAGGCGGTGCACATACGCGGACCCCTTCTGTTCAGCCCTCTTGCGCAGCCGCCGCCGCAGCTCCGGGCTCCGCGTGGGGCCCGGGAACAAGCCTTCCAACAGCGCGCGCAAGTAAAATCCTGTGCCGCCCACGACAATCGGCAGGTGGCCGCGTGCCGAGACGGAGTGGAGCACCGCGCGCGCCTGGCGCATATACTCCCCGGCAGCGAACTGCTCATCCGGTTCCAAAATATCCAGAAAATGATGCGCGATGCCGTGGCGCTCTTCGACCGGCACCTTGGCCGAGCCGATGTCGAAATGGCGAACCATCTGCAAGGAGTCGCAATTGAGAATCTCTCCGCGGAACCGCGCGGCCAAGAACAGGGCTAAGGAAGATTTGCCGCTGGCCGTCGCACCCAGGATGGCCAATACCGGTCGGTGTGTCATGGTCTCAGGAACGGAAAAATTGCAGATACTTCCACCACGCCCAGAGCGCGAACAGGATCAGCAGCAGCAGCGTACCGAGAAGCTGGGAACGGGTAACGTGCATGACCGGCTAGAAGTTCGGACTCATGTTGTAGAAGTAGCCGAAGCGCAGCTGGACGAAGCTGCCGGGAAATTCCGCGGGCAAGGGCGGAAAGGGATCGGACAACCGGATGCTCGACTGCGCCGCCGAGTCCATCGAACTGGTTCCGGAGCCATCCATCATCTGGAGATTGTCCACCGAGCCGTCCTTCCGGATGGTGAACTCCAGCACCACACGGCCCTTGTGCCCCATGCGCGCGATTTCCGGAATCACTGAGTACCAGTTCCGTTGCACGATGAGGTAGACGCGCAGCAGATACGGATCGAAGTCCACGCCCATCGTGTCGGAGAGAATCTGCGGACCCGGCATATTGAAATTGGGATTGCTGGTATCGGGCGCTCCGATTCCAGGCCCGCCCAGTCCCTTCCCGCCACCCTGAGCCTGCTGCTTGGCCATATCGCGCAAGACGGCGTCGGTGCCGCGGCTGGGCGGCGCCACCGTGGGCAGTTGCAACTGCGCCTGTGATGGGTTCTGTGATGGCTTTGGCTGCGGAATTGGTTCTAACATGGGCTGCTGTTTGGGAGGCTCTTTGGGCTGCTCGGGGAACTTCGGAATGCCGATGGGTGGCAGCGCGCGGGCTTCCAATTGCTTGTCTTCGTCTCCGGCCGGTTCGTCCGAGCCGCGCTGGGGACTGGCCTGCGACTTGGGCGCGAGCTGCTGCTCCGGGGGTGCTTGCAGCGGTTGCGAGCGCGACGTTGGTGGCTTCGGCATGCTCTGTGAATCCAGTGTGCCTTCGGCTTTTGGCAACGGCAGCGGTTGCGGGCGCTGCCGCTGCTGCTCCGGCGGCGGCTCGTAGAGCATCGTCAGTTGTTTCTGCTCCTCCGGCTTAACCAGAACGACGTTGGGAGGTTGGAACATCTCAGGATGTGTGGCCAGGAAAAAAACGGCTGCGATGTGAACCAGAACCGAAACCAGAAAGGTCTCACGTAGGCGCGAGACGACCGACTCCTCCTCGCGCTCCAGCAGGAGGTGCGGCACAGGAAGTTGTTCGCTCGGGGGATCCTGCGGGCGATTCTCCAGTTTCAGTTCCAGCATCAACTAGGCCCCGATCCCGGACGCCATCGCGCTGCCGGCTTTCAGGCGGGTGGCGTGGCGATCCATCTCACCCTGAATTTGATGCGCCAACTGCAGGGCACGTCGCCCCTCTTTCCCGCCCACTTGCGGAGCGCGCCGCTCGCGCACGTTGCGGAGGAAGTCTTCCAACTGCCGCCGCAGCGGCTCCTGCTGCGGCGGTTCCAGCTTGCGATGTGAGAGCAGCGGCCCCTGCGCGGTCTGGCTGACGGAGATGACGATAGCGTCCTGCCGCGCATAATCCACCGAGATGTATTCGCTGGGCTGGAACCAGCGCAGCTTGCGCACCCGCTCCGTGCTGACCCGGCTTGCCGTGAAGTTCGCCACGCAGCCGTTCTCGAACGCCAGCCGCACGTTGGCAATGTCCACCTTGGGCGTCAGCACGGGAAGCCCCACCCCGCGAATCTCCTCCACCTCGGAATCCACCAGCGACAGCACGATGTCCAGATCGTGAATCATCAGGTCCATCACCACGTCCACATCCAAACTGCGGGGCGTGAACGGGCTCAGGCGATGCGCCTCAAAGAATAGCGGCGAGCGGGCCAGGGCGCGCGCCGCCTCCACCGCCGGGTTGAAGCGCTCCAGGTGCCCCACCTGTAAGACGCGCTGGTGTGCCTGCGCCGTTGCAATCATCTGATCCGCTTCCGCCACCGTGCGCGCCAGGGGCTTTTCCACCAGCACGTCGAGTCCTGCGTTGAGCAGCGCCTGCGCGACCGTCAGATGCCGCTCGGTAGGAACCGCGACCACGGCTGCCCGCGCCGCTTCCGCAAGCTGTTCCAAGCTCTCGAACGCACGGCAACCATATTGATTGGCCACCTCCGCAGCGCGGGCGGCATTGATGTCATACACTCCCACCAGTTCAGCCTCCGGCAGTTCGCGACACACGCGGGCGTGCTGCTCTCCAAATCGCCCCACTCCGACGACCACGACTTTGGTGAGGTCAGTCATTGTTTCCGCAAAATGCCCCTTACATGTCCGTCCATGGGGTCTCATTCTGAAGCCTTCTCCAATCGGAAGGGTCGGTTCCGACCTCACGTAGAGCCTTCCTCGCCAAGCAATAATGAGCAATACAATCCGCGAGGTTCGTGCTCCCGTCTAGGTCACGGACGTAAACGG
>JBGPJR010000046.1:0-9729 GCA_041485545.1 Terriglobia bacterium | reverse complement strand
GCCGCCTTTTCCAGCAGCTCGTCCCGGTAGGGCGAGTTGGCTCTCACCTGTTCGGTGTATTTGCGGAGCGTGGCGGCGTCCGGGAGGTCCACCATGGAGACGGCGCCGGGGATCAGCCGCCGGATGTATTGGTAGGCACTGCCCCACTGCGAGCTGGCGTCGCGCCCGGAGCCGGGCGGCAGCGTGGGGACCGGGCCTTGCGGGTTGGGGCTGGAGCCGAGACCCTTGCCGCTGCCGATGAACAGCTTCCGGCCCGAAGGATCGAACAGCGTGGAGGTGGGGTACCAGCCGGTGGGGATAAACCCCAGCACCTTGGATTCCCCCGCTTTGGAGATGTCCACCAGCGCCACGTTGTTGTTGCCGGCGTTGGCGACCGCCAGCGTCTTGCCGTCCGGGCTCAGCGAGAGCCCCATCGGCACGGCGCCCTGCGGGGAGCGAGGCGTCAGGCCCAGGGAGATGGTTTCGCGCACGCGCCCGGCCGCCAGGTCCAGGACGCTGACCGTGTCGCTGTTCGAGTCGGCGACGAACAGCGTCCGGCCGTCGGCCGAGAAGACCATATCCGTGGGATGGTCGCCGGTGGCGAGCGCCGCGTCCAACTCACCTTTCGCGATATTCAGGCGGCTGACACTCCGGTCGCCCCAGTTGGAGATGTAGGCGTACTCGGCCGCCCCGTCCACGACAACCGCGTAGGGATGGTAGCGGGTGTGAAGCGTACGGGTCACGGCCCGCGACTTCAAATCGACATAATGCAGCGCGTCGTCGCCGGAGTTCAGCACCAGCAGCAGGTTCCGCTTGGGCGCGAGCGCCAGCCCGGTCAGGAAGCCGCTTTCGGCGCTGACGCCGGGTATCGGGATGGAGTCCTCGAGAGCAACCTTGCCCAGGGCGTAGCGGAAGACGAAGACTTTGCCCGAGCGGCCGCCGGAAAGGAACGCCGCCGCGATGGTGGGCGAGATGGGCATCACGTCCAGCCCCGCGTAGGACTGCCACAGCGGCGCCTGGGCGGTCACGTTGCCCGTGGCCACGTCGATGACCGTGAGGCCCTGGTCGTTATAGCCGTTGGTGGCCACCAGGAAGTGCTTGCGGTCCGGCGTCAGCACCATCTTCAGGGGCAGGTCGCCCACGGTAACGTGGCGGCCGGCGGGGGTCAAGCGCCATTGGCTCGGGAGCAGGGTTGCCCCAGCGCGCTTTCCGGGGAGCACGACATTGTCCTGGCGCGCGCCGCTGAACGTCAGCAAAGCGAAGACCACGCAGACAAGCAAGAGGGCCTTTTGCATACCGGAACGTTACCACCGGGCGAGGGGGGTTGACAACCGGAAAGACCCCTCGGCCGGTCTCGGCGCGTCGAGCCCTGAGGACTTGGCTGTGCTAGAATCCTGGCAAGAGGCGCTATGCCACAACAAAAATACGATGCCGTGGTCGTTGGCTCCGGCGCGGGTGGGGCCACCGCGGCTTACGTTCTCGCCCAGCAGGGCATGAAGGTGATCCTGCTCGAAGCGGGCCGCATGCTGACCCCCGCCAAGGATTTCAACACCCACACCTGGCCCTGGGAGTTGCCTTTCCGAGGAGAAGGCAAGCCCGGCGAATACGACGGGCTCTGGAAGATCAACGAATACACGGCCCAGCTCTACACCAATCCGCGCCAGGACATCTACAAGTCGGACCCCGAATTCCACTGGACGCGGCTGCGAGCAGTCGGGGGGCGCACGAACACCTGGGGCCGCTCCTGCTTCCGCCACGGCCCTCTGGACTTCAAGACGAAGTCGATGCAGGGCTTCGGGGAAGACTGGCCCATCAGCTACGACGAGATGGCGCCCTACTATGACAAAGCGGAGCGCCTGGTCGGCATCGTGGGCAACAAAGACGATTACTTCAACATGCCCGACGGCGTTTATGTCGGCCCGCCGCACAAGCCCCGCTGCTCGGAGCTGTTTGTGCGTGACCGCGCCGCCAAGATCGGCGTCCCGATGCTGCACGAGCGCACGGCGGTGCTGAGCGTGCCCTACGATGGCCGTCCCGCCTGCCACTACTGCGGCGCTTGCGGCAACGGCTGCGACGTTGGGGCGCGCTTCAGCAGTCTGGATGCGATCGTCCCTAAGCTCCGAAAGCTCCCCAATTTCACGCTGCAGACCAATGCCGTCGCTCACCAGGTGCTGGTGAATCCGGAGGGGAAAGCCCGCGGGGTCTCCTATTTCGACGCCGTCACGCGCCGGCATTACGAGGTCGAGGGCCGGGCCGTGGTGCTGGCGGCCAGCACGGTGGAGTCGGGGCGGATCATGCTCAACTCTGCGTCACGGTTTCACCCCAAGGGCATCGGCAACTCCAGCGGCCTGATCGGTCATTATTTGATGGACAGCACCAAGTCCGGCCAGGTGTCTGGCATCGTGCCCGAATGGCAGGACCGCCCGCGAGCCAACGAGGACGGAGCGGGGGGCTCGCATATGACCATCCCGCGATTCAACTACAAGCGCAAGGATAACTTCTTTGGCGGGTATTTCCTTCTGGGCGGCTCTTCGTTCCCGCGCGGCATCGGCGGCGGCGGCCAAGTCCCGGGCTGGGGCCCCGAGCTGAAGAAGACAATCCACGCCAAGTATGGCGCCGCGATCGGGTTGCGCGGCTACGGCGAGCGACTGCCCGATTACGACAACTACTTCGAGATTGACCCCAACAACAAGGACGCCTACGGCATCCCGCAAGCCCGCTTCCACGCCGGCGCCAAGGAAAACGATCTGAAAATGATGGAAGACATGTACGGGTGGATGGAGCAGGTCCTGCGGGCGTGCGGGGCCGAGATTCTGCCTTACAAGAAATACGTGGAGCCGATGGGGGATGCGACTCACGAGTGCGGCGCCGCCCGCATGGGGACCGATCCCAAGTCGAGCGTGCTGAATCCGTTTTGCCAGTCGCATGACGTGAAGAATCTGTATGTCACCGACGCCAGTTGCTTCGTCTCTCTGCCCGGCACCCATGGCATCACCACCTGGATCATGGCGCTATCCTGGCGCGCTTCCGAACACCTGGCCGACCGGATGAAGAAAGGGGAGATCTGAGATGTCCGCGATAAACCGCAGGACCGCATTGAGCCTGCTCGGCCTGGGCGTTGTTTCGTCCCGGCTCGAAGCGGCGCAGCAGCATTTGCATGCGCTCCAGACCGATCCCAAGCCCTACCGCCTCCAGTTTTTCAGCCCGCCGGAGAACGCTTTGGTCGACCGCGTCGCGGAAATGATCGTCCCGGCAACGGAGCATTCTCCCGGAGCGCACGAAGCGAAGGTCAGCTACTACATCGATCTGGTCGCGGCAAACAGCTCCGAATCGGTCCGGGCCGACTGGAAGTCGCGGCTGGCTGCTTTCGACAACATGGCTGCCAGCCGGCATGGCAAGTCCTTTGTCGCTCTTACTCCGAGCGAGCAGGGAGCAGTACTTACCGGAGTTTCAGCCCAGGAGAATCACCCGAGCACCCCGGAGGAGCACTTCTTTGTTGACATGAAGAAGGCGACGCTGTTCGGCTATTACACCTCCGAGGTTGGGCTGATCAAGGAGTTGGGCTACCAAGGCAACCAGGCGCTGGCCAGCTTTCCTGGTTGCACGCACCCGCCCGGCAGCCATCAGTGAAAATCCGGCGGCTGGCCTCGGCGGCGCCCGAGTGCCCGCCCCGAGAACGGCGTGCGCCGAAGGGCCGGCGCTGGACGGCCTTCATCCTTGGCCTCGGCCGCGCCTTTATCGGTTTGTTCGTTCGGGCTTGCCCTCCTGCCCTTCGACGTTGGAAACCCTGCCGAGATTGTATTACAACTTAACCAGTTCTCGGAAATGCAGGTTTCCCCCGAAGGGCGCCGATCAGGTGGCGTCCCCAGGGGATTTGAACCCGCGTTCCGCCGTGAAAGGGCGTTTGATATAGCTGATAGCTAGTCTTCTCAATCGCCTAGAGTACCCCACCCAAGCGGTTTTTGGGCGTTCACGTTACCAGGGCGTTACCAGAAAGAGGGCGGCTGCCTCAGCAGGAATGCCCCATCCCAGCGATTCCAGCCCTGCTGTAAGGTCGGTGGGATCAGGGGCTAGCCTTGCCTGCTCTCACTCGGAGAGCGGCTTCTGGGAGCAGGGCTACCCAGTCCCCCTAATCCGTTTCCAAATCTCGGGGAATCCGCCTTGACCGGGGGGGGTGGGTCAATCCAAAGCAGGGAAGTGGCGCTCCACCACACCGCGCATCCCTGGCTGTCTCTCAGTCCTTGAAAAAAAATTGAAGAAAATGGAAAAACGCCCAGGGGGAAGGCATTCTCTCGGGCCGTGTTGGCACGTCTCTGATTGCGCTGGCCCGACCCCCATGGGCCTCGCCAAGCCGCCAGTCTCCGAGAAGAGTAGGGCCTACTGCTACTGGGCCTCAGGCGATTCCCCGATTGCCCGACGATCCCACCTTAGTATAACTTAGAGGCATGATTAGGCGACCGGTGAAGAATCCTCCGTAAAGGAGAAACAATGAAGAGAGCTATCTTGATTCTGACGGTGCTGTCTTTTGCCCCATCCCTGCTGGCGCAGGAAAACACATTCCGACTTACGGTGCTAGCCTACGAATGGACAACAACCCACAAGACGATGACCTTTACGTGGCCCGGCCATGCCAACACGTTCTGCAATGCGAACGGGAACATGAATGGGTTTGTTTATGGAGGAGGGAACATTTCTGCGAGCGGAACAGCCTCCAGTACATGCTCAACCACGTACACGCCCCCCACCAACCAGAACATCGACATTCAGAAACCAGTCGTCTTCATTCTGGCAGAGACGGACACCAACCGCATGGTGCTGACGTGTATGCGCAATGTGGCCTGGAGCCAGTGCCACGCCCTGAATCCTGGGACTTTCTTGGCCCGCATCGATCACGGGCCACTTGAGGTTCAGGCGGTGTCCGGAAAAGGGAAAGAGGCCTGGATCAAGTTCAATGTGGTTCAGCAGACCGCCATCAGCAGGCAAGAACCTCCAGCGCCTCCCGCACAGGAGGCACGGGCCTTCATCGCAGCCCAGCAGCCAGCCGCGTTACCGCCTGCTCCGGCTCCCGTTTCGCCCGCACCCGCTCAAGCATCGCTCAATATCAACTCCACCCCTTCAGGTGCCGACATTGAACTCAATGGCAAGTTCGCAGGCAGCACACCCTCAGTGCTGAAGGTGAATCCCGGACCTTACAAGATCGTGGTAACGAGGAACGGCTTCAAGCCTTGGGGACGCCAAGTCGAGGTAGGTACAGGTGACTCGATTAGCATAAACGCCGAGTTGGAAGCGGCGCAGCAGCAGAACCCCAACGTGATTTTGGTGCCTGGAAGGGGGAAGTAGTAGCAGCCTTCTGGAGCGGTCATGCGGAATCGCGGCGTACTCATTTTGATCCTCCTGGTTGCACGTTGCATCTTCCCGGAGGGCGCAAAGGGCGAAAGTTTCGTTGCCCCCTATAGTGGAAACCTGTACGTTCAGTGTGTCGGTGGAAGCGCAGGCGCAATCAGCCAATTTGGTCTCGGCACCTCTCCAGCCAACTTCGTTCCCTATCTAAGTGGCTTGCCAGCATCTACTCCCGAGGTATTTGTTGCTACTGTTAGCGCAGGGCAAACGGTCCAGTTCGGTGTATATACACTCAACAGTTCAATCAGGTACTGGGCATTTTCGAGTTTGAGTAGTACCGATCAAGCTTCCTTGGTAGCATTCACAGATGTAAACAACAGGTTGGGAATGGCAGGAAAGATCATTCAGCAGACAGGCCCGACTACTTGGGTTATGCATCTCAATGATGCTGCCCACTACACATTAGATTCCAGCGAGGCGAACAACATCTTGATCCAACTCCAGCTGGATGGATCTGCAACGGTACAGCACGGTGAAAGCTTCGTGGCCCCTTACAGCGGCAACCTCTACCTGAAGGCTGTTGGTGGTGCGGGCCGCGCTTACTGGAAGTTTGGAATCGGTACTCCGGGCAAGTGTGTGGGTTTCTTGTCCGGTCCCTATTCTGGCGGCATCGGTCCCCCATTTTATCCACTAGACAACTCTGCCGAGGTCTTTGTGGAATCAGTCAACGCCAGTCAGACTGTGCTCTTTTGCATGTCGTCTTCAGGCTCTGATCCGAGCGTGTCCAATGGTGTTTGGGCCTTCTCAAACGCCACTGATCGAGCATCCGTTGTGGCCTTCTGGGACACGAATAACAGCCTGAAGATGGGCGGAAAGATCATTCAGCAGACAGGCCCCACCACATGGGTTATGCACCTTGATGATACGACGCATTTGAATGTTGACAGCAACAGCGACGTACTGGTGCAGGTCCGCCTTGAAGCAGCACCTGGCAGCCCATTTTCCTTCAAGGTTCCACCTAGTGGAAGGCTGTACGCACAGGCTGTTGGTGGTGGTGCGGGAGGGGTGAGCTTCGGCCTTGGAACGAACCCCACCAACTTTGTGGGTTTCTTGTCGGCGGACTCTCGGGACGAGGTTTTGCTTGGCCCCTTCAATGCTGGCGAGTCAGTTCCATTTGGAATGCAGACAGGCCAGACCGCTTGGGCATTTTCCAGCGGTACTGATCGAGCTTCGGTTGTTGCTTTCACAGACGTGGACAAGAGCCTCGGCTTCGGTGGGAGTGTTGTTGAGCAGACATCCTCGACCAGTTGGTTGCTGCACCTGCATAACCCTGCATCGTACCCAGCCGATAAGACCTATATTTTAATCAAGCTGCGCCTCGAAGCAGCGCCTGTTGAACCCATTTTTTCCTCCTCTGCGATTGTAAATGCGGCAAGTTTCGCCCCTGGGTTGGTTCCAGGCGGATTGGTCAGCCTTTTTGGAACCGGTCTTTCCAAGGGGATTACCGGAACGGTATTTCCAGGTGGCAGCACTTCCTACCAGGGCATCTCTGTTTCGATTGGTGGAGGCCAGAACCATCCAGGCCCTGCAAGACTAGCACCACTTCTCAGCATCACCAACCAATCGGGCCAGGAGCAGATCAACCTGCAAGTTCCATTCGAGGTAGCGCCAGGGACAACTACGGTACAGATTCAAAATAACGGCGCGCAATTGACCGTGGAGGACGTTCCGGTCTTCGCTGCTAAGCCCGGAATCTTTGAAATCCCGCTTGCTCCAGGTGGGCCGATGGTGGCCGCAGCCATACACCTAGACGGCCAACTTGTGACGCCTAGCAACCCGGCCCAGCGTGGTGAGATCCTGTCGCTGTTTCTGACAGGTGCGGGAGCGGTTCAGCCTTCCGTGCCGACCGGAGCAATTGGCCCGCTTCCGCCAGCCACAACCGCGCTACCAGTGGCGGTCGGAGTTGCCGGCGTGGGCGTTCCGGTCCTGTTCAGCGGATACGCTCCAGGGTTCATTGGCCTGTACCAGATCAATTTTCAGGTCCCGACCGGTGCGCCATCTGGCCCCAACCTCAGTTTGGATGTGAAGGTTGGCTCTGCCAATGGCAAGACTTCAAGTATTGCGGTTCAGTAGGTCGCACGTCGATCCAAAGCCGACTTCGGGCCGCCCGTCCCTACCGCGTGTCACCGGCTGTAGGAGAGCCGGGTTCGGTCTCTCCTCTTCACGAACGTCGGCTCAATGCGATTTGCGGCCACGCCGCCTGCTCAGACGAGCTTCCGCTTTTGGCGACAGTCCCGTGTCTTCGGGCAATGCGAGTTCTCTGAGAGTGCGGATCGCTCTCTCCAGGACCGCCACTTCCCTGAGCACCCTGTTTCGATCCAGCCCGCTCTGGCCACTGATGCCACGCTTGCGCTTCGCCCCGGTGGTCGGCTCCCCAGTTTCCAGTCCCGCAAACAACTCCGACAGATTGATGCTCAGGGCATTGGTAACCCGGACGATGCTGCCGAAGCTGACATTCTTCTCGCCCCGTTCGACGTGGCCCATGTAGGTCCGATGGACCCCGCACACATCGGCAAACTCCTCTTGCGACCATCCGCGCTGACTGCGCAGTTCCCGAATCCTCTGGCCAAAGCGATGCAATAGGTCTTTCACCCCCAAGAGTCTTCGGGAAGCATTTTCCAATCCAGAAATGAGCCTGAAACCGGGGTTTGATTCCAATACGGTATGAGCCTGAAAGCGGATTGACAGCCGTTAGGTCTACAGCTATGCTGATAGCTATCCTATAGATAGCTGGCCGAGTTCTCGGTGGGGCCGCTGCGATCAGCGGGCATCCCGGCCTGATGCGCCTCTTGCTGATGGGGGCACGATTGGAAGAAAGCGATGAGCCGTGAAGAGTACGAAGAGCGGTACGCAGAGGCTTTGCAGACGATCAGGGACGTGGGAAAGACCGTTGGAGAACCATATCAAACCCACGACGGCGTGCGAGCAGTCCACATCGACGGCTTCCCATGCCGTGATGAGTTGGTGTTCACCGAGACGTGGGGCGAAGAGTTGGCGAGAGACATTATGGCTCCGCGTTGAAACGCGGCTCCGGCGGTCAGGCCGGCCATGAGTTTGGGTACGATCAGAATGGCGCAACCAACCGAAGGAAGCTTTGTTAGGTGGCAGGCCACCGCACTCACTCAACTGGGGTATGCCGTCAACCTGATCTTGGGCTTTGCCACGGCTTCCCTCGGGTTCTCCCTCGCCCTAATCAAAGACAAGGATTTTGCTCCTGGCTGCTTGGGCAAGCATCTTCTGTTGTTGGGACTCGTTTCGCTCATGGCCTCTATCGTTTTCGGAGTGTGGTGTGTCATCAATAGGTTGAGCGACTTTCGTAAGACACGGGGCATAGCAAGAGACAGGGAAAAGTGGCAACGGGAGAAAGCGGCCCAGGACGAGATAGATAGCCGGCTGGCGCTACGACGCTCGGAGACTTGCAAACTCGGCAAGAGAACCTGGAAGCTGTTTTACTGGCAGATTGGAACCTTCGGTTCGGGTGCTTTTCTCCTGGTCACCGCATTCGCTGTTGTCTATCATGCGAAGCTATTTTGAATTTCGAGCGACTGTCACTTGGGGCGGCCAGAACAGAGCCATCAAGTCTTGTTTCTACAGGGGAGGGCAAATCAACGTTCCGAGAGGGTTCAGTTCAGAGTACCAAACTCACGAAGGAGTTCAAGATGTCATACCTTGGCTGGGGGCTATTTCTGCTGATGTTTGCCTTGTGGCGGACAGGGATTCGACATTCGAGTCGGTGGCAACTGAACATGCTGAATTACGTGATCTACCTCTTAATGGACGACACGATATACCAGGACCAGAAGGACAAGTTCCGCACATGGGTCCTGTCGGACGGTTCAACTACGCTCCCCCAGCTCGTACAACAAGCCCACAGCGTGTTGGAAAACCACGCGGCGAAGCTCAATCTGACCGTCGCAGCGACCGTCATGCTCGGCAAGTTCAAGTGGCATTCCGGGGAGGCATATAAGCAGTAGTTGAGATCGACTGCTATGCACTGTCCCCACTGTCGGTGTAGAAAATCCGCTAACCGCGATGTCGTGCGGCTGCGGATATGATTTCGTCGACGAAGCAGATGTGTCGAGGACCGACGAGCGCCATTATCACTGCTACTGCAAGCCGCACACAGGAACTCGAAGCACGCAAGACTGTCCCTGCGGCGGAGCCGGGCAACAAGGCAGTTCCGGGAAATGCAGGTTTCCCCCGAACTGCGCGGATCAAGGTGGCGTCCCCAGCGGGATTTGAACCCGCGTTACCGCCGTGAAAGGGCGATGTCCTAGGCCGGGCTAGACGATAGGGACGACTGGGGTGGGCGCCGAGCCGAACTACCTTTCTTAGTGTATCGCGCCGGGC
>JBGPJR010000045.1:0-9802 GCA_041485545.1 Terriglobia bacterium | reverse complement strand
CGCCCACAAACCTCTCCCACGAACAGCGCAACCTGCTGGAGCAACTGGAAGCGCTCTCCACTCCCGACAACCAACCCGCCGAGAAAACGCTAACCCAGAAGATGAAGGATCTCTTTACGGGATAGGTGGGATCGGCAAAGAGCGCGACCCGGAGACTGGCTTGGATTACTTCCTTGCCCTCTACTGTCAACCCGTTGCAACTCCCCTGATGAAGACGCTCCTTAAAACGTGGCTAATTGCCTCTCTGTCAGGTCCTTCCTCTCCTAAAGACAGCTAAGGCCTCTCCTAACGACAGCTAAGGAATGTCCGAGCAACGCTACTTCTTAGCCGGTAGGGCGCAAAATTGTTTCACGCCGGTTGGGTCGATGGCCTCCGATCCCTGCTCGATGTGCTGCACGATTCCCTGCTTATCGATCACGAACGTGGTACGCATGGCCACATCCCTTTGGTCGTCCAGGATGCCGTACTGCTTGCTGACGGTCCGCTTAAAATCGCTCAATAACGGAAAGGTTAGTTTCAAATCTTCCGCGAAGCGGCGGTTGCTTGCAAAACTGTCGACGCTCACACCGAGGATCTGGGTGTCGGCTCCTTCGAAGCTGGCGATATCAGCCTGATACGCCGAAAGCTCCTTGACTCAGCCGGAGGTAAAGGCCAGCACGTAGAAAGCTAACACCACTTGCTTCTTGCCGCGAAAATCACTCAGTTTCACTAGCTTATTGTTCTGATCCGGCAGCGTAAAATCGGGCGCCGCATCCCCCACTTTTAGATTGGACATGATTTGCTGAGCCTGCTGCGCCGATGCCCATGAACCCCAGGCCAGCGCCGTCAGGACCAGGGTTGCAATATGCAGTTTCATCCGCCGCTGTTCCAAGACCGCCTCCTCTGCGAACGAGATACTAGACCAACTCACTTCATTATACGCCACAATGTACCGTGCTCACGTAGCGCACTCCTTCGGCACTCCTGCGGGTGCTCCACCATAAACGTCGCCATCCCAATTCCTTCCCCCGAGCCAGTGCTTCTCGCTCGTCTCCGGTCGCCCCCGGAATTGCGCAACGATGAAAGCGAGATGTAAGACCGCACAATGGCTTGCAGCACAGCCAATTGGACGCCGTACCGAAACAGTTTCTTCTCGTTTTTAGCGTTTGACAGCCTTTCGAGAGATATTTATCATTAGCCTTAGCTTAGTGTCGCGGCGGCTGGCGGCGGAGAGCAATGGGTGAACTCGGCGAAAGACTCCGGCAGGCACGGGAGGCCAAGGGCGTCTCCCTGGCGGAGATTGCGGCCCAGACCAAGATCGGCGTGCGGATGCTGCAAGCGCTAGAGACGGAGCAGTTTGACCAGCTCCCGGGCGGAGTCTTCAACAGGAGTTTCCTGCGTCAATACGCCAGCTTTCTGGGTCTGGAGCAGGAGAACTTTGTTCAGGACTATCTGCGACGGTTGGAGCCACGGCGGGAGGTTCCGGCCGAAGCGAGCGCGCCGAAAAACCTGCCAGGCTCCGTAGCGGGCTCCCGGGCGCTGCCCTGGACGCTCGGCGGCGCGGCTCTAGCGCTGCTGGTGGCCAGTATTTTGTTCTTTCCCAGCCGCCGGGATCGCTCCTCCAACGAAACGCCGGAATTGGCTGCGACTCCGGAGATCGCTCCATCCCGCGAAGCCGCGGCGCCGGTGGCATCGTCCTCCTCCGTTTCGGAAACCGGAAAGCCGGCCGAGACAAGTTCAGCGGCATCTGGCGATAGCATCTCAACTGCCGAGCGGCAAAGCGCTTCGGGCCGCGCCGCCCCCGTAGAGCTTGCGGCACCAACCCTGGCGGTAACCGAACCCGTTGCAAGTCCAGCCCGTCCATCCGCGACCATTCTCCAGGCCGTGGATCCGGCGGGCGGTCAGGTACTCGTGCTGCAGATCAGCGCGCGCAGCACGGTTTGGCTGTCCATTACCGCGGATGGCGCAAAGCTGTGGCAAGGAACGTTGCAGCCCGATCAGTCGCGCGAGGTGGAGGCGACCGATTCCATCCGGGTGACGGTCGGCAACGCCGGAGGCGTGGAAATGACCCTGAACGGCGAGTCGCTGGGCGCGCTGGGGCAAGAGGGGGAAGTCAGGACGATCACCTTGGCGGCGGGAAGCCAGCGCGACCCGGCCTTCTAAACCAGTCGTCCTGCGGAAGCTTAGCGTGTCCGGTGACCTTTCCACACAGCAGAAGCTCCTCATCGCCCGCGGTGCCAATCTGGATGCCGCGGAGACCCGACTCGACATTCTGATTGCGCTGACCTCCGATAGAAATGCGGAGATTCGCCGCCTGGCCGAGGAAACGCTCCAGCGGATCCCCGACGAGCGATGTGCCCTACTGCTACAGTCGCCGACCGTGGACGGGTCCGTGCTGCGCTACTTTCTCGGCCGAGCACCGCAGCACCTTTCCCTCCTTCCCCTCTTGCTGGGGCACCCCGACACTCCCCCGGATGCCATCATCCGGTTGGCCACCACGGCCGGCCCGGAGGTCGTTCCGGTTCTGCTCGACCAGGTGGATCTGTTGAAGACTCCGGCACTGACTGCGCTGAAAGACAACCAGACCTATCTGCACTGGCAAAAGGAACCGCCGCCACAAAAACATGTTCTCGAAGTCGACTTGCTGGACCTGCTGATTCACGAAATGAAACAGGAGGTTCCTCCCACAGAAGAGGAGGTCGCTCGGGTCGTGGCCGAGCTGGGGGG
This sequence comes from Terriglobia bacterium, assembly GCA_041485545.1. Classification (GTDB taxonomy): domain Bacteria; phylum Acidobacteriota; class Terriglobia; order 2-12-FULL-54-10; family 2-12-FULL-54-10; genus DATMAF01. The sequence continues at coordinate 7,096 of JBGPJR010000045.1, read as the reverse complement.
ACTGGAGGAAGCCGACCCGGATAAGGGCGGCCTAGTGAGCAAGCTCGCCCGGATGAAAGTCGCGCAGCGTGTCAAGCTCGCCCTGCTCGGAACGCGCGAGGAACGCGCCGTGCTGATCCGCGACTCCAGCCGCGTCGTCTGCCGCGCCGTGCTGAGTTCCCCGAAACTCACCGACTCGGAAGTGGAGAGCTTCGCAGCCATGAGGAACGTAGGCCAGGAGGTCCTGCGCCTGATTTCGATGAGCCGCAAGTTCATGAAGAGCTACACCGTGCTCCGCTGCCTGGTGAATAACACTCGCACGCCCATTGACGTCAGCCTGCCGTTGCTGAACCGTCTGCTCCCGAACGATCTGCGCGCCGCCTCCGCCAGCCGGGAGATCCCGGACACACTCCGCAAGATGGCGAAAAAGCTGGTCGAGGCCCGGGCCCGCTAGCCGTCCTCTTCAAACGCTTTTCGCAGGCGAAAGCGGGCCAGCTTGACGTTGGGGAAAAGTCTTGGATTTTTGCTCTGAATGGTTTACTCTGTCCCCACGCTGTTTCTAGAGCGAACGTGAACTAATCTTTTGTCGTCCGGTGTGACGGCGCTGTCTGTTGAGACTGCCCGTAGCCGGCTGACAGTGCCGTGGGGGTTGTTGCCCGCAGGATGCGGTCGGAGCCCAGCATTGGGCGCCTCCTATCGAACCTATGCAACGCGGGGGTTGCCGGTATGAAATCATCCTTTGCTAACACCTCGGTAGCGGCTGCCGGAGTACTCCTGGGCGCTTTGTTCCTGCAACCAGCACAAGCTGCGGAGCCCCCTGCCGCTCAATCCGCGCAGCCCGCACCCGCGGGCATGTCGGCGGGTCCCAGCCAGGAGCAGGGGAATGGCGTGACACTTCCCGGCCCCTTGCTCTTCTTCCAACGGATCGCAGCCATCAGCCGCAAGGCCTCCGCGGAGGAAGTGCTCCCCTTCCTGGCTCGCAACATCGTCATAAATGGCTATCAGAACGTAAACGACAAAACCCGGAAACCGACCGAGTTTTTGAAGCTGCTGATTGCCTACTTGGATCAGGCACGGGAATTGCAGGCCTTGGCCGATTCCCAAGGCAGGATTCGGGTGGCGGGCTGCCAGGATGTGCAACCCTTGCTCCAGACGCTGGGCTATCATTTGCGCGGTCCCTGCGGTCCCGGCACTGCCGTGGAAACCGATGATCCCAAGCGAGCTTTCCTGACGGTCGATTCCGGATTCCCTCTGGTGGATTTGGAAGACGCCCTGCAGAGCGGAAAGCCCTTCCAATATGCCTTCGGCTCGTCTACCGTGCCGGTGCTATTCAGCCAAAAGGACTGGGCCTGGAACGATGAAAACCTGGTCCGGGCCTTGGTGAACGATCCCGAACTGGCCCGGCTGTACTGGGCTTTTTCCGGCTTGGACGAAGAAACCGCCAACGTGCTGCGGCAGTCTCCGGGCCTGCAGCGACTGGTCCCGCTGGCTCCCATACTGGACTTCTACGGCAGCCACCTGGCGGTTCGGAATGGCCGCGTGGTGGTGCCGGGAGGTCCGGAAGCGGAAGCGGCCTGGAAAAGCCTGGTCGGCGCCTCTCCGGATGCCCCTGCGGAATTTCTGCTGAAGCTGCTCGAAAAAGACGAAGGTTGGCTGGCAACGTATTTCGATGCCCTGGCTAACGCTCCACGGAGTCAGCAGGCGTACTTCAACGAAGCCGGCCGGCTGCAGCGCTTCTACGAAGCCTTGCGAGGGAAGGACCTGAGTCCCAGTCCGGCGCGATCCGTTTTTCGCCCGACCGCGAGTATGTATCTGCTGACTTCTCGTATGCTGCTGGATGAGCACGGACAGCCGGATGTGCCGGGCGGCCTGGAGGTTTGGAAAGAGATTTTCCGCCGCAAGAGCGACTCGAAAGCGGTGCGGGATTGGGCCAAGCGATCCAACGGCTGGAAGCAGCCGGATGATTTGATGGAAGCCTTCTTCGCCTTGTCGCGCGTAGCGGATGACGACGGGCCGCTGCAGATCTATCTCCAACTGATCGAAGTGGATCGCCGGCGCGCTCCCCAGCAGCGTCTGAGCCCGGAAGCCGTCCGGTTGATGGCGGAAAGGTTTTCGCGCTTGCAGCATCAGTTTGTAATGTTTTCCGAGTTCGGCGGTCTGGATAACGCTTCCATTTCGCGTTTCGTCTCGACCTCCGAAATCCTGGATCACATCTCCGACGACCCGATGCGGGCGAATGCCCTGGGACTGTTCCAGGCAAACATCGGGTTGTGGCAAATCCTTGCCAGGCAGGATCAGATTCCGCGAGCTATCTGGAGCGGTTCGTTCCAGCGCGTCATGCAACCGTTCACGACGATCAAGACCTCCGAGCAGTTGTTCGACGCGGCCCGTGCCTCCTTGGACGAGGTTTGGCGCGCGACGGGCGGCACTCCGCCGGTGAAGCAGGAAGATCTCCTCCGTCTGCTGGCCGGCCCCCCGCAGAGTAGTGCGTCCGGACAAGAAATGCACCAACAGGTCCTGGAACGGCTGCGCACGGCGCTGGACGGTCAGAGATTGGTGTCGTTGGATACGTTGTTTGAGCTGGGCGACGGCCTGACTCAACTCGCCCAGGGCCGGACCGTCTCCGACTCCCTGATCCGGCTGGCCGGGGCCTTGCGGGCGTTTGAGTTGCCACAGCCCATGTTCACCAGCCGGGAACGCACGGAATGGGCCTCCGGAATACAGCATAATCCCTATACCAGCCTGCAGACGCGCGTGGACCTGGGCAAGGTCATGACACAGTCGAAACGCACCCCGGAGGACCTTACCGAGGCCCGCGGGATGCTGACGCCGTTCCTGCGGGACGCGCTCGTCGGGCTGAACTACGTTTATTACGAGCCGCCCGGCGCGCAGATGGTCCGCAGCAACGCCTTGCTGGTCCGTTCGCACAATTTCGCCGAAGAAATGACCATGAAGGGCGATGAGGTCTGGCAGACGCCCCGTGTTCAAGGACGCGGCTGGACTGCCGCGGGCGGCGCGCACCTGGTCGGGTCGCTCGCGGATCTTCCCTATGTGCTGGCACTACTGGAGCAGGATTTCATCGTGCCGGAAAATGTGCAGTCGTTGATTTGGGCCGATCTGGTTCCGACGATTCTGACCAGTGCGGCTCTCCCCAGGTGGTGGCAAGTAAGCGAGAGGGAAATGCAGGCCGTAGCGCTGTATCAAAAACTGGGCGAGGATCTCCTCCGTGCCGCCAGCCACGACGAAGCGTTGCGGGCCCGGGTGTTGGACGTTCTTTGGGACCACGTGCTGCCGAAGCGCCTCGGCCAGCTGGAGAACCAACTGCTTGCCGGCCGCGCCGAAGAGGGGATCTCCTTGCTGATGCCCTCCGAGCTGTTTGTGCTGGGAAGCGACTTCTCCGTCCGGGACGCCGCAGCAGCCGAGGCGTCGGGTGAAGCTGGCCGGCAGCTCGTCGCCCTCTTGCGGCAATTCCCTGACGAAGTGGGTGTGGAGCGTGTCTCGCGCGATTTCGGCGTGCCGCACCCGATGCTGGCACATACCTACGCGCGCGAATTGCTTGCCAGCAAACCGTTGCCCACCTTTCTGGGATTTTCCAGTCGCCTGCTGGCCGAGTGCTGGGAGTCCTCCAACTTGTACTGGGCGCGCTTGGCGGTAGAGAAAGGCGATGCCCCGGCCGAGCTGCACACGCTGGTGCCGCTGCTGACGCGCCGGATGGTGGAGAAGATCTTTGCGTCGCATCTGGAAGACTGGCCGGCCGTACTGCGCGCACTGCGCGAGACCGGGGAAGAGTTTCGGACCGACAGGGTTCCCGAATTGCAGACCCTGAATGCGGCTGCGGGTTTGTAAGGAGCACTCGGGGGCCGGTTCGGCGCTCCGGAATCTTTCGCTGGAAAACGGGTGAGAAGCTATGCTGAATCAACGGTGCTTCCGAACTCTGTTGTTTGCCATGCTGCTGGGAACGTTGCTTCCCGCTGCAGCGCAGGACGGTCCCTCGCAGGGTGCCGTCTTTCGCATCGAAGTGGACATGGTGCTGCTCAACGTGGCGATCACCGACAGCAAGGGCAACTACGTGACCGGCCTCCGGCCCTGGGACTTCGAAATTACGGAGGACGGTATGAGCCAGAAGCTGGCGACGTTTGCAGAGGGAAACGAGGCGCCCCGCCCCATCAATGAGTTTGAGGCCGGCAGCAGCCGTCCGCAACTGGTGCGGCCCTTCTCCACCCGAATACCCAACCGGCTGCAAAACGGGAATCCGCCCAACGTCTTTGCCGACACCACCAGCGATCAAGTGGCGTCGCTGGTGGCCGGGGCCAGCGTCTACGTTCTATTTGACACCAGCAACTATATGTACGAGGGATTTGTGTACGCGCAGGATGCCATCGCAGCTTTCGTCCGCTCCCTGGACAATCCGGACCGCGTGGCGCTGTATTCCTACAGCCGCGATTTTTCCCGCGCCGCGCCCCTGACCGCGGACCGCACGCAGGTGCTGCGGGGCCTGCGCTCCACGGTCGCCGGCGACGACGCGGCGTTGTACAACGCCATGCTGCTCACCCTCAAAGATGCCGCCAAGCAGTCCGGGCGGAAGGTTGTGGTGGTGTTTTCGAACGGGCCGGATAACGCCAGCATGGTAGCGCCCGAGGATGTCCGGGAATTCGCGCAGGCCGAAGGAATTTCGATCTACATGGTCAGCACGCGGGAGGCCCGGCACGACCCCGTCTCCACGGCGGTGTTTCAGCGCATGAGCGCCAGCACCGGCGGCAAGGTCTATTTCGCCAAGAACTGGCAAGATCAGCAGAGCGCGTTTTCCGCCATCCGCGACGACCTAGCCCACCTCTATGCCCTCAGCTATTACCCCCAAGCCAACCCGAACCGCGGATGGCGCGGCATTACGGTGAAGCTGGTGGGCGACCATTTGAAGAATTACAGGATTCGCACCCGCACCGGGTACCGGCCTCGGCCGGCGCGCGTCTCCGGTTGACGGTGCAGCACGGTGAATGCCATCGGAACACCTGGTCCGCGCGGCGCCTGCCGGCTTGCGGCGCGGTTTTTGCTTCCTTGGCGTGCGGTTACCTGCTAGCATTGATAAACCGAGGGAATTATTGTATGGCACGAGTTTGTGAACTGTGCGGCAAAGGGCCGCGCTTTGGAAACCGAATCAGTCATGCCCACAACGTGACCAGGCGCCGCTGGAACGTCAATCTGCAGCGTGTGCACGCCGTTGTGAACCGCGGCCGGCGGCGGCTGCAGGTTTGCACGTCCTGCCTGCGCTCCGGCCGCGTAACCAAGGCTTAATCGCGGTTCGATCCCAGTTTTCCCCAAAAAACGCGCATCCCTGGAGAACCAACCTGGGTCTAGGCACGGCTGTGCTGATCTGGGAGACGGAGCGGTGTCTGGGAAGGATACTGCTCTCCGGCGTGGATCCGGGAACTGCGCAGGCGCGGGATCAGATGCGGTAGATTCGCTCCACGTCGCGGACTCCGGAGACTTTGCGCATGGCCATGACCAGCCGCTCGAGGTGCTTCTTGTCCGCAATGTCCAGCGTTAGGTCAATGACGGCATCCCCGCCGTCGCCGACTTTGGTCTCCATATTCCGGATGTTGGTCTTATCCGTGATCGCCGCCGTCAACTCCTTAAGGAGTCCCGGGCGGTCCTGCGTCCGCACGGTGAGCTGAACCGGGTAAGAATCTTCCGTCGAGGGGGCCCATTCCACCTCCATGCGGCGTTCGGTTTCGTACAACAAGTTCTGGACGTTGGGACAGTTCTTGGAATGAACGGCCACGCCTTTCCCCCGCGTGATGTAGCCGACAATCTCCTCGCCCCGGATGGGATTGCAACATTTGGCGCGGTAGACGAGCAGGTCGTCGTATCCTTTCACCTGGATGGCCGCCTCTCGAGAAAAACCGAGCGCGCGCTGGACCGTCTTCGCTAACGATTTTTTCTCGGAAGGCGCTTCCAGCGCCGAGCCCGGAAAGAGCTTCGCCAGCACCTGCCGCGGCGCGACCTTGCCATACCCTACAGCGGAATAGAGGTCATCCGTCTTGGGAAAACCGGACGCCTGCGCAGCCCGGAGCAGATCGTCCTCCGCAGCAGACTTCCAGGAAAGGTCGAACCGGCGCGCTTCCTTCTCCAGCAGCCGTCTGCCCAGCTCGATGGAACCCACCCGCTCGTTGGCGTGCAGCCAGTGGCGGATCTTGTTGCGCGCCCGCGAGGATTTGACAAAGTTCAGCCAGTCCCGACTCGGGTGGCTTCCCTTCTGCGTCTGGATCTCCACGATGTCGCCGTTGCGCAACGGGTAGCGCAACGAGACCATCTTGCCGTTGGCCCGGGCACCCACGCAGGCATTTCCGACTTCGGTGTGAATCGCAAAGGCGAAGTCCACCGGCGTTGCGTCGCGGGGCAGCACCACCACCTTTCCCTTCGGCGTAAAGCAGTGGACCTCGTCGGGATAGAGATCGATCTTGACGGTGGAGAGAAACTCCGCGGGATCGGACAGGTCTTTTTGCCAGTCCACCAGCTGGCGCAGCCAGGCCATGCTCTGCACATCGGCCGTGGAAACCGCATCTCCTTCCTTGTACTGCCAGTGTGCTGCGATGCCTTCTTCCGCCGTGCGGTGCATTTCGCCGGTGCGGATCTGCACCTCGAAGGGCTGTCCGTTTTTCCCGATCACCGTGGTGTGGAGCGACTGATACAGGTTGGGACGTGGCATGGCAATGAAGTCCTTGATGCGGCCCGGCACCGGGGACCACAGCGCATGGATGGTCCCGAGTGCGGCGTAGCAATCCTGGACGTTCTCGGTAATGATCCGCACCGCGAGCAAATCGTAGACCTGGTCCATCCCTCCCTCACGGCGCTTCATCTTCTGGTGGATGCTGTAGGGCCGTTTCAACCGCCACTCCACGCGCGCGGGAATCTGGTTTTCGGCAAGTTTTTCCTGCACTTGGGCCGCCGTCTCTTTCAGAAATTCCTCGCCGGCGCGCCGCTTTCCCTCGAGCTCCTTTTGAATGTCGCGATACGCGATGGGATCCAGGTACGCAAACGCCAGATCTTCCAGCTCCGCCCGGATCTTGCCCATGCCCATGCGGTGAGCCAGCGGCGCGTAGATCTCCAGCGTTTCCTG
>JBGPJR010000044.1:0-10120 GCA_041485545.1 Terriglobia bacterium | reverse complement strand
TCAGTGGCGGGTCACTTTCGCCGCAGTTCCTTTCACCTGCCCGCAGGATGACGGCCTCTCCGTTTCCGACGAGGGTTTGGGCCCCGCAAAGGCCCTCATTCTAAAAAAGGCTCTTGAATCAAACATCGTGGATGTGGCACTGCACGGTTACTGCCATCGCTCCGTTGAGCCGCCGGGAAATGAAAGCGAATTCGAAGGAGTGGATTTCGCCACGCAACGGGAGGAGTTGGCGAAGGGAAGGAGTTACCTGGAAGAAGCGCTGCACGTGGAAGTGGCGGAATTTGTTCCGCCTTGGAATAGCTATGATCGAAACACGATCCGCGCTCTGGAACAGCTCGGTTTCGAGCTCATTTCGGCGGAGGTCCCCGGCGAGTCCTCCTCGTCCTCTCCGCTCCTATTCCTTCCCAGCACCACCAGTCTGCGAGATCTGCGCAGAGCCGTCGCCACGGCACGCCGCAATCCACACCCTGGTCAGGTCATCGTGGTTCTGTTTCATCAGTTCGACTTCCGCGAGTACGATTCCCAGGGTGGGAAACTTTCGTATCCACAGTTCGAAGAGTTACTGGACTGGCTCGCCTCGCAGCCGGATGTGTCCATCCGTTCCCTGGGCGACATGGCTCAGGCCGGCGATGACCTAAGCGGCGCTCGGCTGAGGGAGAACAACCGGATCCGTTACTGCTATTTTGAGCTCATGCCGCCCGCCTTGCGGCTGTTTTTCGGCAAGCCGACGAAGGTATACTGGACGACGGAAAGCAACCTCAGCCTTACGCTGAGCCTGTTTTTGGCTGGATTTTACGCCGTCCTGGTGGCCTTCTCCGCGCTAACGGCGTTTTCCGTGGCGGCTCTCCTGACCGCTACTGCTGGTTACGGTATTTTGAGAGCCGCTCTGCGATGGGGTGGAGCGCCTCTCTTGTTGGCGGCAGGGGTCTACGCTTCCTGGAATCTGGAACTGGATTACGGGACGACTCTGCCGCTGGCGATCGTCTTTGGCGTTTGCGCTGGCTCTTGGGCCGCTGCCGCAATCCTGCCCCGAGGAAGAGCCATGTCCCGCCTAGAAGTGCAGCCAAGGGCAGATTCGGTGTAAGGGTCCGCTGCGGTTGTTTGGCGTGACTGCAGGACTGTCCTAGCGAGTCGATCCCTCCCGAAGCGCCTCCCTAGCCGTTCGTATTCCGCGTGGTACAATGCGAGCGGTATGTTGCACCCCTTCTGGAACCCGTTCCTCCGCAGCCATTGATGCAGTATGGGAGCAATCCGCAACTCCGGACCTTCACGCTTGCGGCCGCATGCAGGCCACCCTACTCTCGCAGGAATGTTCCTGGCGCTGCTGATGGCTCTGGCACACCCGATGCCGGGCCGCTCGCAGGAGGTTTCCCCCCAAACCATCGAGAGGGTCAAGCGTGCGGTCGTGCCCGTTACATGCGGCGCGCTGGATGATCAGAAACAGTTTCGCGTGGTGCAAATGATCGCGACCGGGTTTTTTATCAGTCCGAGCGGTGCTTTCCTGACCGCCGCACATGTGAGCGACGACCTGGATCGGTATGCGGCCGCGCACCGATGCTTCGGGGCCATCTTCGTTGTGATGGCAGGCGACCCGACCGAGGAAACCGTCAGCACCAGCTATTTTCCTATTCAGTCCTGCCAGACGAATCACGCCCTGGACGTCGCCGTATGCTTTCCGACGGGAAGTCCGTTTCAGGATCAGGCCCTGCGGGGCCACATTGTCTCCCTCAAACTGGAGAGCGTGTTCCACTACACTGACGGAACCCCCATGGCCTTCACCGGATATCCGCTGGCGATGGGGAGGCCGCTGACCTCCCGTGGCTCCATCGCGGCGCTCTACCCCGACCAGGTCGTCCTCGACAAAGGAACCTGGCCCGGAGCCAGCGGGAGCCCGGTCTATTCGGCCAGCGGAAGCGTCCTCGGAATCATCCTGCAGCGCGGTACGGACATCGCAACCGGCCTTGCCTACGCCGCGCCGTCGGATGCCATCATGGAGTTCCTCAACCGGCAGAATGTCCCCTTCGATCACTAGCGGGAGTGGGATCCCTACTTGACCCCGAAGGTTGGGCGCGGAATCGCAAGCTCCAGTAACCAGCGCCAGAAGCTCTTTTTCTTCGGGGAGAGCATATCGCGGAGGTAGCCCGTTGCCTCGGCGACGTTCGCCGTGGCCCGCTCCGTGTTCTGGGACGATGCGGCCATCGCCTCTGCGATCTGTTCCAGTTGGGGATCGGAGATCCGCTCATGCAGGTCTTGAACGGCCTGAGTGGAAGCGGCGAGCAAATTTGCCGCGTGGCCCGAGACTTCGTGGGCGTCTCCGCCCAGGGCAGCCGCAGCCGAGCTGACCTGGCTGGACATTTCCCCAGTCTGCCCTGCCATGACTTCCGCGGCCCGCGTGATGCGCTCGGTGCGCACGTCCAGGTGCCGGATGAGCAGATCGAGCCGCGCCAGAGCGAGCGCGCTCCGCCGTCCGACGGCTTCGTAATATCCCGTCTGCTGTTCCGCGCTCTGGCGAACCGTCTCCGTGGTGCCGCGCACGCTGGCGAGGACTGCCTGCGAGTACAACAGAGTGGTTTGTGCTTGCCGGGCGGTCTCGGTGAACTCCGTCTCGACTCGGCGCGCACTCGCGGAAAGCTGCGCCAATAGATAGGTCATCTGCAGCCCCGCGACGCAGGCCAGGAACAGCAGCCCGGTTCCGAATGCATGGCGCAGTGTGTGCATGGTAGGCGATTCCGTATTAGGCGGTCGGGCGTGCCTGGCTGATGGGGTTCGGACCGTTGCGCGGCCACTGCGTACGCCTGGGCGCTCCCCGCTGAGCAGCTCGTCGCGGAGGCTTCATGCCGTGCCCCTGACCTGACTGATGGTGTATGGTCCACCAGACCGAGGAACTTGCCAGGTCTCGGTATACTTCGCGCCGCTCTGCAAGAAGTAGTTCACCGTGTAGCGCGTCTCCACCGGATCGGCTCCCTCCGTGGGCGCCAGCACGAGGTCCAGCAAGCCGGGATTCTGCTCGGGGATCATGTAAGTCAAAACGCCCGCCACCACCGGGGTACCGTCGGCAGCGATGAATGCCGGGCTGTGGATGACCAGCTTGCCCCGCGCCGCCACCCCATCCGCGTCCTTGAGAACGTCGAGCACTCTCGTCAACTCCACGCAGCACCCCCCAGAACACGCATAGGACCCGCGCAGTGCCTCACTGCACTCGTCCCGTGCCGCGCCGGGCACCCGGGTTGCCGGGAGCGGCTGAAATCGAAAATGTCCTGGCCGTGGGCCAACTGCTCCACCCGGGCCGGTGAATTCGAGCGAGGCGAACAGCACGCGCATGCGTCCAGGCCGCAACCGCAGCACGTAATACTCCCCATTGGCCAGATCGATGGTGGGATGCGCCAGCGTGTAGCCCGGCGGGAAGGCGAAGTGAATCGGCACTTCGGTCAGGCGGCACACCAGATTCTGCGTTACCGCCGTGCCCGCCGTGGTCAGCTTTTGCGCGCGGTCCACGTCCCAGGTTGTCGACGTCGGCTCTTCACCCGGATTGCCGGGTCCGGTGATCTTCACGATCTCGGTTTGAAAGTCCACGTAGTCCCCAACGCGGAAGCCCACGGAGGACGCCACCTGAATCTGCGGATCGCTCACTCCCACGTCCGCCGCGAGCGTGGTCGAGACGCGTTCCTTTTCCAAATCGGCCAGCAGGCGCAGGTCGCCCGTGCGGTAATCGGCGGCCAGGGGAATGTCGAAGCTCAGCCGCAAGTCGCCTCCCAGATTGGCGGTGAGCGAGAACTTGTTGGCCGCTTGCGGCGCCGGCGGAGGCAGCGGCCGCTTGCGCAGCGTGGTTCCAATGAGGTTCTGCGTCGGCCCGGCCGTGTCGGGATAGGTGTTGGGGTTGTAGACGCGGCAGAGGAACTCGCGGGTCTCGTCCGGGTTCTCGGCGACCTCCAGAACCTCGAACCCCTGGAACCGGGAGTCGCCGAAGCTCTGCTGCCCCCAGGGCGCCGCGTCGTGCTCGACGCGCACCACATCGCCCGGCATCACGGCCAGGCTGGCCGCCGTCGCGCGGAAGCTGCAGAACAGGTTGTTGTCAATGGCGCGTGTTAAGAGATAGTTGCCGATGCGCTCGGCCTGGTGCTGCGCCATGTTGCCCAGCGCGAGCTTGGCCGGAATCACGCGGTCGGTGCGCGCCTGCTGCGGCTCGTGGTTCCACAGCTTGGTGGTGATCGCAAAATTGTTGTCCAGGTCGCGGAACAGCAGCTCCAGACGGTTGGCCACCTCGCGCGTGTCCTTGAACGACGCGCTAAACGTCCCTTCGACGATGTTGTCCATCGTGAAATCGAACAGGGATGAGCGAGTCTGGTCGATGCGAAGTTTGATGGAGCCCTCCGTATCAAGCAGGGCGCCGCGACAGGTAGAGAGCAGCGCCACGAGCGCCTGATCGAAGTCCACGGCTGCGGTGAAGGCCACGTGCGAGACAAAGCGCTTGACTTGCGGGCCGCCCTCGACGGGCGTGATCAGCTGGTCGCAATAGGCCGCCGCCGCCACGAATGAAGCCCAGTCCAGGCGCGAATCGGAAAGGCCGCGCACGACGGTCAACAGGTCCGCAATTTGCCAGGCGGGATTGTCCGAATACTGGTAGCCCGTCTGCACGCCGGCGGAGTCGAAGAGGCGCACTTTGCGCGTGCGGAAGACGCCCCGGACGTCGATCTGCGCCGTGGGGGCAAAGACATCATACGGAACCGAAAGGGCCAGGTAGGCCGTGCGCGAGAAGGTCAAACCCTGAATGCCGTCCGGCGTGAACAGGTCGGCCTTCTGATCTCCGTCGGTTGAGAAGGGAGATGGCGAGCCTACGCCCTCCGGGTCCAGATTGCCGCCCGTGGAAAGCTCTCCGTCGAGGCCCTTGTGGAAGTGGAACAGCTCCGCGTCTTCCAGGTCCGCTTCCGCGCCGTTGACGAACAGTTGTTCGATGGCGTCCCATTCGCCCTCGCCGAGCGCGATGAAGACCGTTGTGCGGTTCGGGTCGGTCTCGTCTTGCAAGATGACGTTGCCGCCGACCACGTGCCGTCCGTAGGCCAGCGCGACCGGCTTGCCGAGCGACGCCGTCAGGATGTCCGTGTTCAGTGTGCTAACTGGCATAACAGTCAAAGCCAAAAGGGAAAGTGCCGCGGCATGTGGAGCGAGGCGGGACATTTGCTCCCACTCACAGGTCCCCCAGTACTTCACTCAGCGTGCGGTCGGTTTCCGTGCTCGGCGTGTTGCCCTCCACCAATTCCGTCAGATCGCGCGTAATGGTCAAAAAGCCCGGGAAGCGCTGCTGACGCCCGCGCGCCTGGCAGGACAGCAGGTCCTTCGCACAGGTCACGAACGGCTGGCCCGTGCCCGGGTCGTTGGGGTCCACGCCATCCGCGTACCCGCAGTTGGCATCCTTGAAGTCCCAGGCGCAAAGCGAGGAATAGTTGCGCTGCGGCACCTGCGCCGCCGTAGGGTCGAGCTCCCCGGCCAGCACCAGCGTGGCTTCGGTCTCGGTGACCTCGACCTCGCTGATGCGTCCTCGGAACAGCACCACGGTTTCGTTGGCCTGCAGAAACAGCCGCTCCAGCGTGGCTTCCTGCCCCTGCACGTCCGCGCCTTCGTCCTGGAGGAGCTTGGCCGTTTCCAGCGTGATGTTCTGCAGCCTCACCTTGACCGGGTCCAGGCGCACCGTCTGCGTGTAGCGCGGCCCCGACTCCACCACCAGGCGCGCCTGGTAGGCATTGCCGAGATGCGTGACAGTGTCCTCCGCAAAACGATAGGTTGCGATGCCCACGGTGAACGTCAGCAGATGGATCGTCTTTTGGGTCTGCGATCCCGCGATCAGGTTCTGGATTGCCCCGCTGAGTGTTCTGCTCATCGTTGTCTCCGCGAGCCGCGCAGCGTTGGGGCTTCCCCATTCCGATAGGGACGAGCGCAACGGTCGCCACGCAACGGCCGCAAGCGCCGGAACCAATCCACAATGTTCGAAATCGTGATGCTCATCTCTGCGCTCTCAACGTTCCGGGTCCTGACTCAGATCAGGTAATCCAGGCTTGCTGGGCTGCCCCCGACGACGCGCACGCGATGCAGCCCCAGCGGCACGTCTTCCTTGGTTCCGCTTGCCGCCGTCTCATCGAGGAACACGCTGCTGAAGGAGCCATTCACGCGGAACCCGTAGCCCGCGTAGACGAACTGCTTGCCGTTCGTTCCCAGGTCCAGCGCCTGCGACACGGAGAGGTTCGCGAACGGCTCGGTGGCAAACGACGGGTATTGCAACATCGCCGCGCCCACCGCCTCGATCAGCTGCACTCGGATGGTGTGCTCCTCGTTGCCGGACTCCTCATAGGCCGGCTCGCCGTCGAAGTAGACCGAATACTTCCGATTGGCCGTCTTGTCGTTGAAGGTGAAGAAGTCCGTCAGCATCCGCAGCCGGAAGTTTTCGATGGCGTCCCAATCGCTCTTCGCGCGGCGATTGAAAACCAGCACAAAGATGCGTCGCGGCGCCGCCTTCTGCCGGAAGAATTCGCGCGCCGACTCCAGCCGTCCCCGCAGGACGTTGCTCTCCTTGGTGCGCGTCACGGTGTAGTCCGCATCTACCGGAAATGTGTCATTGACTGCCATGTCTGCTCATCCTCGCCTGCTCACCCTCGCAACGCGCGGCTCACCGCGCCGCCCCGCCGCAGCACCACCGCAATGCCTTTCTCGAGCGCGTCGGCGTTTTGCTCCAGCCATCGGGCGCCGTTCGGGTCAATGGAAATGGTGGTGGCCGAATCGCCGCCCCCGGCCGCGCCTCGATTCAATCCGTCGAGCAGCGAGACGCCCAGCCGGTCCACGGCCTGGCGGTTCATGACGAACTCGCCCTCGTGCAGCCAGGCGGGAACGCGGCCGCCTCCGCGCTGCCCCCATCCGTGCACCAGCCCGCCCTCTTGAAACTCCGGCACGGGCCCGGCGGCGAGGAGCTGGCGGCGGCTGTTGCGCTGGTCTTCGATCTGCTGCACCTGCGCAATCATGATGTCGAACCACTGCCGCTGGTCCTGGCTTTGCGGACGCACAAAGGCGCTCGACATCTGCTGCCAGATCCGGTTCATGGCGTCAATCGCGGAGGCATAGTCGCGCCGATTCCGCTCGTAGTCGTCTTTGATCTGCCGCAGCGCCGCGAAGCCCTGGTTGGCAACCGCAGCGTCGTGCTCCTTGTTCTTGTCCTTGCCGAACAGCGATGCGATGCCGCCTGCGATGCCACCGATGATGGCGCCCACCGGCCCGAAGCTGAACGACGCGATGCCGCCGAGCAAGCCTCCCAGCGGCCCTCCTGCAGAGAGCCCTCCACCCAAAGCGGACGACAATCCTCCGCCGAGGCTGGCCGCCGCGCGCGCCGCCATCTCGCCCAGAAGCCGCTGAAAGTAGCTCGAAACCTCGCCCCAGATGTTTTTGAACACATCGCCGGCGTTGCGCGCGCCCGTGGTGATGCGCCGGAAAAAGTCTTCCAGGTCGCCCAGCATCGTCTTTTGCTGCTGCCGTAGATCGAAGCTCTTGCCCATCTCTTTCATGACCTGCGAGACCTCGCGGCTCTGCTGCGCGACGCGGCGCAGCCCCTCCGCGCCGCCGCCCAGGTCATCGAGCGCCGAGCGCATCCGGCGCGTCTGCGCCACGGCCTCGTCGCCGCCGTCCACTTCAATCACGATGGATAAGGTTCGCTCTGCCATTTCCGCCTCACGTCACCTCACTGGCCCACGGCGCCGCAGCGCGGGCAAATCTTGCCCTTTACGGCCGCGCCGCATTCGCCGCAGGCGCGGTATTCGCGCCGGAACTGCTCCCGCGCCGCGCGCAGCAGCAGCAGCCCGTCGAACTCCGCCGCTTGCAACTCCTGCGGGGAGACGGGTGCCATCTCGAGCAACTGTTCGACGAGCGCCAGATGCGCGATCCACATCTCAAACGCGTAGGCGAGCCGCTGCGTCTTCGCGCGCCGCCCGCTGGCGGGTACTTCTGTCAAGTGACTCCAGATGGCTTGCCGCAACGCTTCCCGGTCCTGGCTGGCCCACACTGCTTGCATCGTTAATCTCCAAACAAGAGCTGCACGGCCACGCGCTTGTGCAGCGGGTCCATCTGCCGCACGATGGCGGCGCGCTCGGCGAGCGGCTGCCCCGCCGCCTGATAGCCGCGGACCTGCTGGATCAGGCGGTCGTAGAGCCCGACCAATCCCGGCAGGCGCGACGGCAGCACGGTCTTGAGCGTGTGCGAGTTGCGCACGTAGAGCGCCTGCGAGGTGATGCGGCTGTACTCCACGCGATCGGCGGCCGAGGGCGGCCGGAAGACGTGCACCAGGTTGTGCCACGTCTCGCCGTTGCGCGAGGCTGCCAGCGCTACCTCAACATGCTCCGTGTCGAGCGAGAACAACTCCACCTCGTCCGAGTCACCTGGCTCCGCCGCGGCGCTGGCCGGAGCCACGTCACTCAGCCCGCGCACGACCATTTCCTTGTGGTGCAGCGGAATCTGTTCCGCGCTGATCCCGCCATTCGCGCTGGCGGCGCGATACCCCTCTGCTCCGCGAAAGAGGCGGTCGTAGAGCACACCGGCAGCTTCGAGCGAGCAGGAGGCGAACCGCAGCGCATCGGGCTCATCCTCTGCCGCTTCCACCGTGCTGCGCAGCTCGCGCTCATAGACGCGCCAGTCGTCGAGCGCGGGAGGCCGCAGGCGGTGGCGCAGTTCGTAGCGGCCGCTGGCGCCCTTCACGCGCAGGCAGACTTCGATCACCTCCGGGGCCAGCTCGAAGTACTGCGTACCCTGTTGCGCTTCCGGCTCGGCCACCGCCGCGCGATCGTGGATCTCTTCGGCGTTCATTCAGACTCCTATGTCGTCAAGTAGCTCGGCGTCGTGTTGGTCACGGTGACCTGAAAGATCTCGCTGCCGGATTTGAGGAACACGCCGTCTTCGCCCACGCTCAGCCGCAGCGCCACTTTGCCGTCCACCACGGTGTCTTCAACCGCAGTAAAGTGAATCTCGGGCCACAGCAGGTCCATGCGATAAATCTCCGGCTGGCCCGCCGTGATCACCGCGCCATGCAGGTTGATTTGCAGCTCCTGCGCCGTGTCATTACGAAACAGGTCGAGCAGGTCGGCATCGCTCTGGTTGACGAGCAGCGTCAATTCCGGTACCGCCGTGCGCTTGGGCCCGTACCACCAGCGCCCCACGTAAAGGCCCGAGGACGGGTAACGCCCGTTAGCCTCGTCGGGATGGGCCTCGACCGTGGCGCTCCACTCGATCACGCGGCTGGAGATGTCCACGGTCGCGCCGCTCGGACCCAGCTTGATCACCGCGCCGCCGTTGTCGAGAAACGCCGGCGTCGCAAGCGTGGGTGCGGCCAGCGCGGCGTCGCTCGCACGGCCCGAGCCGAGCATTTGCAACGAGAGCTGCACCGCGTCCTGCCCGCGCCCGCTCAGCGTGAAGCTCGCCACCACCAGGTCCAGGAGCTTGCGCGCCAGGCCCGTCCACGGCTTCTCGTGAACCGTGGTGAACGGCATCGCTTTGGAGCTCGCCAGATTGGTCCACTTGACGACGTGGTCGTAGACGGTGGGGTTGTTGCCGGGGTTGGGCTGATTGCTCGTCACGCCGCCCATGCAAAACGCCGCCACCCATCCCGCGAACACGTCGTTCAGCTCCACGGTGCGCTGCAGCGAAGTCATCTGCGCCACTTTGCGTTGGCTGGTGGCGTAGGCGTGTCCTTTGCCGAAGCGGTCGGCGTCGGCGATGAGCCGGTGCGACAGCTTGCCCACATCAAAGCCGGAGACCAGCGCCGAGAGCGAAAGGTTGGCGTCGCTCAGCGCGCTGCCGATGGTGGCTTGCCGCTTCGTCGAAAAGCGCCACAGCATTTCGTATGCATGGGTTGGTTCTGTAAAAGCCATGTTCCGTTCTCCTTAATCCATCCTTCATCCGTCGCAGCCGCGGCGTTAAGCCGGTTTGTCTTCCACTACCAGAGCCAGCTCGGCGTGATGGCACAGCACGTTGTTGAAGATGCGGAAGTCCACGGCCCGCACCTGGGCGGGCGGGGAGTGCCGCGCCGTCTGGCTGAGCTTGCGGTCTGCGCCGAGCGCCGCCACAGCGGCTTCCACCAGCGCCTGGAATGCCT
>JBGPJR010000043.1:0-10124 GCA_041485545.1 Terriglobia bacterium | reverse complement strand
TGCAACGTCTTGGGAATCATCCCCACGCTGGAGACGCCGACCGGCGAAATTTACGTCACGGTGGGCTGTTCGCTGTCTGCGCTGCTCTATTACCACTACTGGGGAATCCGCCACCACGGCGTGTTCGGCTACATTCGCACCTTTATGGGCCCGGTGCTCGCGATCGGCCCGCTCATGCTGGTGATTGAACTTGTCAGCCACCTGGCCCGAGGCCTCTCGCTTTCCGTCCGGCTGTGGGCCAACATGGTGGCCGGCGAGAATATCTCGGCTATTTTTATGAGACTGGTTCCGGTTGCCGTCCCGGTGGTGTTTGAAGGACTGCATCTTTTTGTCGGCTTACTGCAGGCCTACATCTTCGTCCTGCTCACGATGGTGTACTTGGCCGGGGCCGTTTCCGAAGAGCACTAGCGTTTGCGAGGCCGCCTTGGAGGCGGCCCGGTTCGACGATTTGGTTCGAAGGCCCGCAGCGTGAAGTTCCCCTGCACGAGGGTTGGGGAGCAACCACCCACTGAGGGTCCATGGATGAAAGGAAAGGAGCACGTATGAAGAAACTGTTCTGGGTGTTTGCCGCAATCCTCCTGTTTGCTGGCGGCACTCCGGTTTATGCGCAGAATGCGGGAGCCACCAGCATGGGGGCCGCGAACTGGGTTGCCATCACCTCGGGCTTTGCCATGGCGATTGCCTCGGCTGTGTGCGGTCTGGCGCAGGCCAAAGCCACGGCAGCCGCTGCCGAGGGCATGGCACGCAATCCGGGGGCCACGGCGGCGATTCGGCTTTCGCTGATCCTGGGCCTGGCGTTTATCGAGTCACTAGCCCTGTACACCTTTGTGATCATCTTCATCAAGGTCGCCTAATCACAGCGCAGGGACGCCGTGCCGTGCGCGGCGTCCCTGTCCATCACCACTGTTTAACCAAGTTGGAGATCAGGGAGCGGGAGCTGCGCTCTGGTGTGCGGCCGCAGTGTCCGCCGCGCGTTCCAGTTTCCCTCCCCGCAGAACGCGGAAGCGCGCACCGCGCCATTCGATCTGTTTCCCAAAGAACGCCCAGCACCAGATCGCAAAGCTCAGCAGGTCTTGCAGGGGCAGCAGCCACGCGTCGCGGCGGAACTGGCGGTCGCGCAGCACGCCCCAGGAGGTGACTCCCGCCAGCAAGACGCGTGCGCCCAGGGCGGTGACCAGCAGCGCCATGGCCAGCGTGTTTCGCTCTGGCGCGGCGGCCCACGCCAGCAGGGCGAGGGGCAGCGTGTGCATGAACAGTTGTCCCACGTAGCCCGCGGGGCGCGAACGGCGCGAGCTGCGCTCCCAGCGCAGCCGATGCCGCAACGACGCGTGTAACGACTCGTTGCATACCAAGTGGTCCGGCACGCTGCCAGAGAGCGCAACGGTTTGTCCCAGCCGCGCCACGCGCTCGCCGAGCACGAAGTCATCGGCCAGGTAGTCGCCGAGAGTTCCCATTCCTCCCAGGCGTTCCACCTCGCGCTTGCGAATTACCATGGTGGGGCCGAGCGAGAATTGCATTCCCATCAGTACCCACGCCGAGAGCACGCCGGGAACGAATTGGGTGTTCATGCTGAGCGCTTCCAGGCGCGACCACAGGCTGCGCCCTGCGACACCGCGTGAGATGCATGTGGCCATCCCGGCGTCTGGCTTTGCGAGCGGAGCGATAACGTGGCGCAGATACTCCGGCCGGACGCGCACGTCGCTGTCGCTGATCACGAGCACGTCATAGGTTGCCGCCTCCATCATCGCCTCCAGTCCGTCCACCTTCGCGTTCAGATAGCGTGGTGGACCGGTAACCAAGAGCCGCATGGGCAGGGTGGGAAATTCTTTTTCCAGTCGCCGCACCACCGCCACGGCGGGGTCGGCCGGCTCGCGCACGGAAAAGAGAATCTCAAAGGACGGGTAATCCTGCAGGCAGAAGCTGCGGATGCTCTGCTCCAATTCGCGGTCCAGGCCGCAGAGCGGCTTGAGCAACGATACGGGAGGCGTAAACTGGCGGGAGGTCGCATCCGCGAGCCAGCGCCGGCGCAGTTGCAGGAAGCGCAGTGCCCCGAACAAGGCAATCCCGCAATAGACGATGGAGCCGACGGTAGCGGCTGCCAGCAACCAGTAGATGGCGGGGAGTGGATTCACCGCGCGCTCTATGAAGAGGCTCAGGCCAGGGTCGCCGCGCTGGCAAGCGTTGGCCGGGGAGCTTTCTCTGCATCCCGCTCGGCCTCTGTCAGAACCGCGTCCAGCACCTTACAAGCCGTGTCGACCAACTTCTTGTCCACGATGAGCGGGGGAAGAAACCGCACCACGGTGTCATGCGTGCTGTTGACGATCAGCCCCCGCTCCAGCGCCCGCAGCACGATAGGACGGCTGGGGCGGTCGAGATCGATGGCCAGCATCAGGCCCCGGCCGCGCACTTCGCGGATCATCGAATGCTTCTTCTGCAAATCCAGCAAGCGGCGCCGGAAATAATCGACCGTTTTCCGGACGTTCTTTAGGACGCGCTCGCGCTTGAGAACGGAAAGAAACTCCAGCGCGACGCGGCAGGCCAGCGGCCCCCCGCCGAAGGTGGTGCCATGCATCCCGGGCCCGAGGTAGCCCGCTACGTCTTCGCGGACCAGGATAGCGCCGAGAGGCAATCCGCCTGCCAGCGGTTTGGCCAGCACGACGATGTCGCCATGGATGCCCGCAGCCTGAGACGCCAGGATTTCGCCAGTGCGGCCCAGGCCCGATTGAATCTCATCGAGGATCAGCAGCGCCTGATGTTCCGATGCCAGGCGCGCGGCAGCCTGGAGGTACTCCCGGCTGAGTTCGAAGATGCCGCCTTCGCCTTGAATGGGCTCCAGGATGATGGCGCAGGTATTCTCTCCGACCGCGGCCCGCAGATCGGCCAGGTCGTGAAAGCGCACAAAGCGGAAGCCGGGCAGCAGCGGCTCAAACTCCGTGCGGTACTTTTGCTGGCCGGTCGCGGAGAGCGCGCCGATGGTGCGGCCATGAAAGGAATTGTCCAGCGCGACGACTTCAAATTTGCTCTTGCGGATGCGGGTTCCGCGCGCGCGCGCCAGCTTGAGAGCCGCCTCCACCGCCTCCGTGCCGCTGTTGCAGAAAAACGCGCGATCCATTCCGGTGAGCTTCGCCAACTCGGCCGCGAGCGGCCCCTGGTACTGGTGGTAATACAGGTTGGAAACGTGAATGGCCTTCTTGGCCTGATCGCGCAGGGCGCGCACAATCCGGGGGTGGGAGTAACCCAGTGCGTTGACCCCTAGCCCGGAAACAAAATCCAGGTATTTCTTGCCGTGTATGTCCCACACCCAGCAGCCCTTGCCCCGGTCGATCACCAAAGCGGTTCTGGCGTAGTTCTGGATGAGAGACTTCTTTTCCATTTCCATAACATCCTTGGCCATGCGCCGCTCTCCACCGCTCACGAACGATTCCTGCGCCTCAAAACGCGAGTATTTCGATTGTACTCCCGCGTTGTCAATAACTTTATGGCTTCTGTCCCGCCGGGAGACGTTTGCCCAATGAAAAGGATTATAATAGTAAGGGAGTTTGGGGCTGGCCGGGGCGTCCGAGTGTTCTATATCCGCAGAGGCGGCACCTCACGGTTAGGATGATGCAATGCTGAACTTTTTCCGCAAGCGGGCCTCCATGGTGAAGATTGTCTTCGGAGTCCTGCTCTTTCTCGTCAGCGTTTCGATGGTGGTCACGCTGATCCCCGGAATGGGGGGCAGCACCGATCCTCTGGCCGTCGATTTGGTAGCGAAGGTGGGGAACGACCGGATTACGACGCTGGACCTGCAGTTGCAGGTCCAGCAGATGGCCCGCTCGAACGCGATCCCGCAGGACATGATGTGGCTGTATACGCGGCAGGTTCTGGACCAGATGGTGATGGATAAGGTCACCACGCAGGAGGCGGAACGGCTGGGGCTGGGCGTTTCCGAGGCGGAGCTGCGATCCAGCCTGCGGCAGATTCCGGACCTGTTTCCGGGCGGCAAGTTTGTCGGCCAGCAGCAATACGAAGGCATGGTGCTCAACCGCTTCGGCACCACCGTGGAGCAGTTTGAGGAACGCTTCCGCGGTTCCGTGCTGCAGCAGAAGTTGCGTTACGTGGTTACGGATGGGATTGGCGTCAGCGAGGCGGAAGTCCGCGAAGCCTTTCTGCGCGATAACGAAAAGCTGGTGTTGCAGTACGTGTTTCTGGATCCCAAGACGTTTCAGAAGGAAATCGCCCCCACCGATGCCGCCTTGGAGGGGTATTTTCAGAAGAATCATGACCGCTACACCCTGCCGGAGAAGAGGACGGTCGAACTGCTGCTGCTCGACAATGAGACGGCGCGGCAAAGTGTGAACGTCTCGGACGCGGAGCGCAACCGATACTACCAGGACCATCTGGACGAATACCGTGTGCCGGAGCGCGTCTCGGTGCAGCACATTCTGCTCAAGGCCACGGAACCGGCGCAACTGGCGGCGGCGCGCAAGAAAGCGGAAGACTGGCTCAAACAGTTGAAGACGGGGGCAGACTTTGCGGAATTGGCCAAGAAGAACTCCGAAGACACCGCAACCGCAACGAAGGGCGGAGATCTCGGCTGGATCCTGCGCGGCCAGACCGTGCCGGAATTTGAGAAGGTGGCGTTCAGTCTGACTCCCGGAACCGTCAGCGATCCGGTGCAGACGGAGTACGGAATCCACCTGATCAAAGTGACCGCACACGAACAGGCCCGGCTCCGCCCGTTGGAAGAGGTCCGATCAGAGATTGACAACCTGCTGCGCGACCAGAAGGTTCAGACTCTCATGGAAAATTCTGCGGACCAAGCCGCGGCCGAGTGGCGCCGAGCTCCCGAGGGCATCGACGCAGTGGCCAGCAAGTACCACGGAAAAGCGCTGAAGCCGCCTGCGCTCGCCCGAGAGGATCCCATTCCAGGGCTGGGGGGGGCCGCTCCTGTTGTCGAGGATGTGTTCATGCTCGAGAAGGGGCAGATCGGGCGGCCGTTGCCCGTCCCGAGCGGATACGTCATCCCGATGCTGTCGGAGATCGCGCCCGCGCGGCCGGCAGAGTTGGGGGAGGTAAAGGAGCGAGTCCGGACCGACTATATCAGCGAACAGGCCAACGAGAAGGCACAGACGAAAGCACTGGAGCTGGCCCAAACCGTGGAAAAGCAGGAGAAGCGGGATCTGGCACTGGCCGCCCGGAACCTGGGACTGAAGGCTACCACCAGCGAGCCCTTGCTGCGCTCGGGCGCGATTCCTTCGGTCGGCAGTGTGAGCGGTCTCGAGCCGGCCCTGGGGACTTTGCAGCCTGGGCAGACCGCCGGGCCGGTGCCCATCGGCGGAGGGCAGCTCGTTTACCAACTGGTATCACGGGAGCCTCCCAAGGAGGCGGACCTGACGATCCAGAAGGACACGATCCGCCAGCGCCTGCTCGGCGAAAAGCAGGGAATCGCCTTTGCGCTCTACCAGCAGGATCTGAAAAACCGGCTCACGAAGGCGGGCGACTTGCAGGTTCACGAAGACGTTCTGGCGCGCCTGACCTCCGGTTCGCCTCAGTAAGCGGGCCAGCCGGTCGGTAGCGAGATACGAAATTGGCTCCGCTGGCTTTTGAAAAAATGGACAGGTGTATCCGTACCGGCACTCGCTGTGACGGGAACAGCATTTTCCGAAGCGCGTTGTGCGCACGGCGTCCCGCCGCGCTCTGGTTTGCCGCCTGTCTGGCGATTCTGATCCCTTCAATCAGCGGCGCTGCCGCGGTCGCCCCCCGCGTCCTGGAGTTGGACGGACAGGTGCTCGTCCCCCCGCAGGCCCGGAGGCCCCGCCGCAGCATCACGGTGACCCTGTACCAGGTCGGAACGTCCTTTAACAAGGAGACCCGCGCCGATCCGAGGGGGCGATTCCGCTTCAAGGACTTGCAGCCATCTACCTATAGCCTTTCGATCTATCTTCCAGGAACCGGCGAACTGGTGCAAACGGTGGATGTTACGCCCAGCTTTGCGGACACCCGCGGCAAGGTGGAGCGGAAGTTTGTTTTTGACGAGGAGACGCTAACCCGGCAGGCCCGTGCGTTGGCCTCCGGGGTGGTTTCGGTGCGCGAACTGAGCATCTCGCGCCGGGCGCGCCGCGAGTACCAGAAAGGCCGCGATGCCGCGAGCAAGCAGGACCTGCAAAACGCCATCGAGCACTTTGAGAGGGCGGTCGCGCAGGCGCCGCAGTATATGGAAGCGTACAACAACCTGGGTATCGTCCATTTCCAGCAGCGCGAATTCTCAACCGCGGAAAGCAGCTTCCGCAAAGCGCTGGAGTTGGAGCCGGAGGCGTTTGAGCCGCTCGTCAACCTGGGTGGGGCGCTGCTAGCGCTCGACCGGATTGACGAGGCCATCGAGGTCAACTCTCGCGCGCATGAGGTCCGTCCCCAGGATGCGCTGGCCACGGCGCAGCTGGGGCTCAGTCACTTTCTTGCTGGTGAGGATGAGGATGCGTTGAATTTTCTCCTGTTGACGGAAGAACTCGATCCCGCACACTTCACGAACCCGCAGCTCCCGCTGGCACAAATTTACCTGCGGCACTCGCAAGAACAAGCGGCCCTGGAGGAATTAGAGGACTTTTTGCGATATCATCCGGACTCTCCAGAGGCGCCGTCCGTGCGGGCCATGGTAGAGCGCATCGAAGATTCCGTCGATGCCGAAGCAGCCCAGGCATCGGCCAACTAGTTTCCGTCCCTTCGCCGCCGCCCCTTGAACACGCCGCCAACTCGGATGCCTGCCGTTAGCCCGAGTGTAAAGTCCTGAATCGTCCCACGGCGGAGTCGAACTGCGGCGTCGCCCAGTGCAGCAGGCGCCATTGATCGTTCTCGTAGAAAAACAGCGCGTCGCCTTCGTACTCCGTGCCAACGAGGGGCACTTCCGCACCGAGCGCACTGGTTCCAGGATGGAGCGCTTTCCAGGCATAACGGAACCGGACACGCCGGCTGGGGAAGGTGTCCTCCAGACCGAGGATCGCAGTCGCTTGCCGGGTCCCAGCCTTGAAGGTGGCTACCACCTGGCCGCCGACCACCGAGAACCAGCGCTGCCCCTTGCTGCTTAACAGGACTTCCACGTTGCCGCCGGAGCTGCGCAGGGTCCAGAGACCTTCTTTCGCGCCGGGCTCCAGTATGGCGCGCGCCGCCGCATTGTCGGCCACGATCTGCGGAAACGCAAGTTCGAGCGGGGGCGTGTGAAAGGGAGCAAAGGTGTTCAGCGCTTGCTGCATGCGGGAGCGCTGGTAGGTGCGAACGCCCCAGCCCACCAGGGCGGCCAGCAGCAGCACGCATGCTCCCGCAGCAGCCCAGAATCGCTTATCGTAAACCAGCCAGGGCCTCCACATCTTTCCGCCAGCGTAGCATAGGGAACGCCTGCGCTGGAACGGATATGCGGGATCCCGATGGGGCGGTCCTCCCGAGCGTGTGGATCGGGCTCTTTTTGGGCCCGCTGCTGTGCTCGATCAGTTAACATGGAGGGGTCATGGTGGAAACAGCGGAAAGCTTGAGCCAGCTGATCTGCAGCAAGATCGGCGATCGTCCCTTCGTCGTGGTATCCAACCGCGAACCCTACATTCATGTGTATCGGGACGAACGGGTGGAATGGGTTCGGCCAGCCAGCGGTTTGACGGTCGCTCTCGATGCTCTGATGCAGGTCAGCCATGGTATCTGGGTCGCCCACGGCGCGGGCCCCGCCGACTGGGACGTGTGCGACGCGAAGGGGTTTGTGGGGGTCCCTCCCGACCAGCCAACCTACCGGCTGAAGCGCGTGGCGCTGAGCCGCCAGCAGGAACAGAATTACTACTACGGCTTTTCCAATTCGGCTTTGTGGCCCCTCTGCCATGTGGCTTTTCGGAATCCCGTGTTTTCGCTGGAGCATTGGCAGGCCTATCAGGAAGTCAACGAGCTGTTTGCGGAGCGCGTGGCCGAGGAGATCGGAAATCGGCCCGCGTTTGTGTTCATTCAGGACTATCACTTCGCCTTGCTGCCTCGTCTGTTGCGGGAACGCTGTCCCCAGGCCAAGATCGCGCAGTTCTGGCACATCCCCTGGCCCAATCCGGAAGTCTTCCGAATCTGTCCGTGGAAGGAAGCCGTCTTAGAGGGGATGCTGGGAAGCGACATCCTGGGCTTTCATATCCGCTACCATTGCCAGAACTTTATGGACACGGTGGACCTGGAGCTGGAGGCGCGGCCCGACCGCGAACTCACCGCTATCGTCCTGCGTGGCCACACCACCAAGATCCGCGCGTTTCCGATCAGTATTGACTTTGAAGACATCTCGCGGCGCGCCGCTTCTGCGGACACGGAGCGGGAGATTGCGGTGCTGCGGCGAAAGTACCGCTTGCGGGAGAATTGGATGCTGGGGCTCGGTGTGGACCGGCTGGATTACACCAAGGGAATCCCGGAACGGCTGCGCGCTTTGGACCTGTTCTTCGAGCGCTATCCGGAATTCCAGGGGCGGGTCGTGTTCGTTCAGGTGGCGGTGCCCAGCAGAACCCATTTGGAGGAATATGCCCGGCTGAAGGAACAGGTGGAGCGCCTGGTCGAAAACCTCAATTGGAAGTATAGCTGCGGGGCCTGGAGACCCGTGGTGTATATCGCGGAACATGTGGACCTGCCTCAGCTGGTGGCGCTCTACCGCGCGGCGCGGTTCGCCGTGGTCAGCTCCCTCCACGATGGGATGAACCTGGTCGCGAAGGAATTCATCGCCAGTCAGGTGGACAGCCAGGGAGTGCTGCTGCTGAGCCAGTTCACGGGCGCCTCGCGCGAGCTGCCCGACGCGCTGCTCATGAATCCCTACTCGCCCGACGAGGTTGCGGAGCGGATCCGCGAGGCGCTCCAAATGGAGCCGGCAGAGGCTCGTCGGCGCATGGAACGAATGCGTGAGCGGGTGCGGGAGAATAACATCTTCAAGTGGGCCGGCTCCATCCTGAAGAAACTCTCGAAAATCGCATGAACATTCGGTGTCGCATATTCTTGCAGCGGCTTTGCGAAGCTCTCCCGTGACGCAGAACGTGGTTCCCTTCCAATTCGTCGCCGCTTCCCACCTGATCCGGATTCGGACGGAGCGGGCTTGGACCCTGGCCGAGATGGCATCCCACCTGCGCAGCGTCCCTGCTGCTTCGATTTTCTACCACACGTTCCAGACTCTGGAAGCACATCACTACACCTCCTATTCCAATGACTTTGCGCAGTGGGTGACCGCGGCCTGCAACGAGACGGTGCTCGGAGAGCGGCTGGGCGCCATTGACGTCCGCGACTTTGTGTCGCTGGACGACCTGCGCAAGGTGCTGGTGGAGACCCTGGAGGATCATCTCAGCAAGGTTCCACAATCTGCCGATCGGCCCGGTTTCGAGCCTTTCTACTTTTGCGAATCCATTGAAGTCACCCTGCCGCTCGGCAAGACCGCCGCTTCGCTCGAAGAGCTCGCCAGCGGCATTGAAGGTTTGAGCCTGCAGTCGCTGCACTTCCACTTCATCAGCTCCCGCATCCGGCTGCAGCTTCACACCAACGATTTTTCCCACTGGATTGTCGAGAATCTCGGCCTCACGCGCCTGGCCAAGCAATTGGACCGGGTAGACTTTTACACGTACACACTGGAGGGTGTCCGCACCGAGATCGTGAATACGATCCGCGCGAGCATTCGGTAACCATGGCGTCGCAGCCCCAAGCAGTCGTTTCTCCACGATTTAGCGACTACGCCGCAGTCATTGGCCAGCCGGAGGTGGAGAGCCTCCTCCAACTGGCCGGACGGCTGGGCAACCGGCGGGTCACCATGGTCAACTCGACCGCTTCCGGCGGGGGTGTCGCGGAGATCCTGAATCGGATGATCCCGCTCCTGCAGGAGATGGGCGTTGCCGTCCGATGGGAGGTGATGAAAGGCGGCGAGGATTTCTTCGCAATCACCAAAGCTTTTCACAATGCGCTGCACGGGATGGCGTTCGAGGCGCGTCCCGGAACGTTCGATCTGTTCTTGCAGGTCGCGGAACAGAACCGCGCCAGCATCCCCCTGGATGACGATCTGGTCGTGATACATGATCCCCAGCCGGTCGCGCTCGTGCAGGGGCGGGAAGGGCTGAAGAACCGCTGGATCTGGCGCTGCCACATTGATTTGTCACGCCCCAATG
>JBGPJR010000042.1:0-10224 GCA_041485545.1 Terriglobia bacterium | reverse complement strand
GGCATGCGTTCGGCCACCTCCAGCGCCCGCTTGATCTCATCCATGGAGCCCTGCCGCCGCTGGCGGTCGAGAAACGTGATGGAGATCACGTTATGCGGCGAGGGGCCTTCCACGTCGCGGTGCGTAGGAGCGTGCAGGGAGTGCAGGCGCACCGGAGAATCGGCGAACCACTCGGCGATCTCGCGCACTTGGCGCGCGTCCGTGTAATCGAAGTGCGAGCGGGCGCAGTCGATCTCCACCAGATCGAACCCTGCGCGCGCGATCTGGTCCAGCAGGTGGACGCCCAGTGCGGTCTGGCGAAACAGGTAGGTGGAGACGGCGCGTGGCATTTCGTCCGCTAGTGCCCGCCGGGCGTGGAAGGGGGAACATAATGGATGAAGGCTCGCATCATCTCAATCTCCTGGTCCTTCTGCTGGATGTCATCCAGCAGCAGGTCGCGCATGGAGAGGATTCCCACCAACTTGCCGTCGGCTACCACCGGGAGGTGGCGGCACTTAGCTTGATTCATGATGCGGAGGCACTGCTCGGGAGTGGCATGGGAATCCACCACCACGGGGTTCTGCGTCATGACCTGCTCCACCGGGGTCTTGTCAGGAGGCAGGCCTTCGCTGACCACGCGCATCATCACGTCACGCTCCGAAAGGATGCCGACCAGCCGCTCCCCATCCAGCACCGCGACAGCCCCGATGTTCCATTCCGTCATGCACCGGGCGGCCTCCAGCACAGAATCGGTCCGGCGGACGAAGCGCACGTCCTGTTTGTCCAACAACTCTCGTACGGGCTTCACAGAACCCTCCAGGGTGAGGCTTTCTCAGCCTACCACAAAAGGTCTCGCGCGGAGTGCCGCCTCTTCCCCTCTCCCCAGCGGCCGCGGAGGACCGCCCTCCGGGCTCGCGGACGCTCCGTCTCAACATGTGCCAATCCTGCCACGGGCGTTCCGCAAATTTCCTTGGCAGAGCAGTTCGGATGTGGTAACGTCCCCTTCGATTATGGGGCGCCACGCGATCCGTCCCTCCCGAAACCGTGGTCGGAGCGGTGCGCGGGGCGGCGGTGCCGGTGGCCGCGTTTTTCCTGTCGAGGATGAATCATGAAAATCCGGTTCTGGGGCGTGCGAGGTTCGACGCCGACACCTGCCCTGGAGAACCTGCGCTACGGCGGCAATACGCCTTGTATTGAGCTGCGGACGCCCAAGGGAAAGCTGCTCGTTTTTGACGGCGGCACCGGCTTCCGTCTGCTGGGCAAGCAGCTGCTGGCCGAGTTCGGGCACAAGAGCATCGAGGCGCAGGTCTTGCTGTCCCACTACCATTGGGACCATATTCAGAGCATCCCGTTTTTCGAGCCGCTCTATAACCCGGAGAACAATTTTCATTTTCACTCCTTCGAATCGCATCTGGGCAGCGTCCAGGACGCGCTGGAAGGGCAAATGTCGGACCCCTATTTCCCGGTGAACATGAGCATCATGAAAGCGCGGCGCTACTTCCACAAGCTGGGACCGGAGCCCCTGCAGTTGGACGACGTGCGCATTCACACGCTGCCGCTCAATCACCCGCAGGGATGCCTGGGCTTCCGCGTGGAATGCGCGGGATACGTCCTGGTGTACGCTACGGACAACGAACCCGGGTCGGCGGAGCACGACCACAACGTGCGCCGGCTGGCGCGTGACGCGGACACGCTCATCTACGACGCGCAGTACACCCCCTATGAGTACTCCAATTTCAAGAACGGCTGGGGACACTCCACCTGGCGCGAGGGTGTGAACATCGCCGAGGAGGTCGGCGTCCGGCAACTGATCCTGTTCCATCACGACCCGGACCACAACGACGTCTTCCTGGATTCGATCGTCGAAGAGGCCCGCCGTTTTTTCCCCAATCTGATGGCCGCCTGGGAAGGTTTGGAGATTGATTTTGCGGCCGGCCAGCACACCAAGCCTCAGGACCAACTGGAGCGCCGGCTGGGCATCCGCCAGCCCGTGCGCGTGCCGCTGCGCGTGCATGGGATGCGCCCGGATGGAACGTCCTTTCAGGAGGACACCTGCCTGGAAAACCTCTCCGTGCGCGGCGCCTACTTCCTTCTGGAAACCGACCCGGACCCCAAGGAACCGCTGCAGGTGGAGTTTCAGGTTACGCCCGGCGACCCCAGCCAGTCCAATCAGATCATCCAGAGCCGCGTGGTGCGAAACCAGGTGGTCTCCGTGGAAGACAAACGCAAACGCGGCATCGGCGTCGCCTTCAACACCTAACCCAGAATCCCACACGTGCACGCACGTGTGGGCCACCCGCCCAATGAGTAATAAGG
Organism: Terriglobia bacterium; assembly: GCA_041485545.1. Taxonomy (GTDB): domain Bacteria; phylum Acidobacteriota; class Terriglobia; order 2-12-FULL-54-10; family 2-12-FULL-54-10; genus DATMAF01. The sequence goes on along the minus strand of JBGPJR010000042.1, from coordinate 7,929 downwards.
GCGGGTGGCCCAGGTAAGCTCTGACTGTGAGCCGCGCGGTTGAATTGCGGGCGCGGGTGCCCCACACATGCGTGCATGTGTGGGATTGGACGGTGGGATATACTCTGATTCCGTGCCCGGAATCTCCAGCGCTACTACGGCACGGGCGTTATGCTCTCTCCAGCTTGTCGCGTTCCACCAAAACAGGCACAATGGCCTGGAGGCTTTCGGTCTCCCACGGGGGAAGTTTTGGGTGAAGCAGCATGAGTCCGACCAACGGCGCAGCCACCAACAGCACCGCCACGCTGAGTGACCTGGAACTGGTGCAGCAGGCCAAGGAGGGCAACCTCCAGGCCTTCGGCGAGCTGGTCCAGCGCCACGAGCGCAAGATTTTCCGGCTGACGCAGCACATCACGGGCAACCGGGAAGACGCCGAAGACGCGCTCCAGGAAACGTTCCTGAAGGCCTTCTCCCGCCTCTCTCAGTTTCAGGGCGAGTCGCAGTTCTACACCTGGCTGGTCCGCATCGCCGTGAACGAGTCCCTGATGAAGCTGCGCAGGCGCAAGGCCAGGGCCACGGTTTCGCTCGACGAGCCGATCCAGACGGACGGCGATTTTCTCCCCCGCGAGCACGCCGCCTGGGGCCCCAATCCGGAGCAAAAATACCAGCAGCAGGAGCTGCGCGAGATTCTGGACCGCGCCGTGCAGTCGCTCCCGCCGCTGTTCCGGGCTGTTTTCGTGCTGCGCGACCTAGAAGAGCTCTCTACGGACGAGACCGCGCAACTGTTGCAATTATCCGTCCCTGCGGTAAAATCGCGATTATTGAGGGCCAGGCTGCAGTTGCGGGAGAAGTTGAGTAAACATTTTCGGCGAGGTGCCCCGTAATGCCTTGCAAGAAATGGATTCGGGAGCTGTCCGATTATTTGGATGACGACCTGGATCCGCAATTAAAGCGGGAGCTCGAGGAGCACGTCGGCCGCTGTCCCAACTGCCGCGTGATCGTCGACACCACCCGGCTGACCATCCAGATTTACCGGGGATGCGAGCCGTATCCGATCCCCTCCAGCCTCCACGACCGGCTCCTCCAAGCCCTCCGGCAGCGCCGCGGCGGCGCCTCCGGCGGCTCCTAATTCGCCCCCCCAGACACCTTCTCTCCCTTTCTTTGAACCTTACTTGGAACCATCCGGATACAGAGAAATCCTTTAGAGACTAAAGGATTTCCCGGAAGCCGCCGATAAGAGCAGTGGTTATGCGTAGGACTTTCGTACTGCTATCGGCAACAGTACTTTGCCTCGGCGGCGGGGCGCTTTCCGCCAGGGCCGGGGAAATCCGCGGCCACATTGTCATCGTGCACCAGCTCACGAAACAGCGCGTTTCCATTCCCGACTACTCGTTGCGCGGCGCCGCCCCGCAAGCGGCGGAGTCGCCGGCGGCCGAACAAACGCCGATCGCCTCCGAATACTCCAAGCTGGCTGTGTTCCTGGAGGGAGGTTCGCTGCCTCCCCCCGCGCCATCCGCTGCCACCCTGGCACAGCACAACAGGCAATTCGAGCCCGAGGTGATCATCGTTCCGGTGGGATCGGCGGTCGCATTTCCTAATCTGGACCCGATTTTTCACAACGTCTTCTCGCTCTCATCCGCCAAACAACTAGACCTGGGCTATTACCCGGCCGGTGAGTCGCGCACGGTCCAGTTCGACCGTCCCGGGATCGTGCAGGTGTACTGTCATCTGCATCCCGACATGAGTGCCGCGATTGTAGTGGCGCCAAGTTCCTTTCTGGCCCAGCCCGATGCGAACGGTCGGTTCTCGTTCTCGGACGTTCCTGCAGGAACGTATGAACTGGTGGCGTGGCACAAATCGGCGGGTTTCTTCCGCCAGGCGGTGGTCGTGCCGGACGACGGGATCTCGGAAGTTACCATGACCATCCCCGTGCGCAAGGCGGCGGCCCCATGAAGAAACGTCTTTCGCTTCCCACCCGCATTTTCCTGCTGGCCTTTGTCTCGGTCTGCCTAGTGCTGGGAGCGGGGTTTTGGAACCTCAACCGCGCCATGCGGGAGAAAATCAAGGACCGCCTCAAGGAATCTCTGCAAAGCAGCGAGAAGATTCTGGACACCACCGCCAGCCGCTATCGGAAGCGCAGCATTCAAATGCTAGCCGTGCTGAGCGAAAACCCCGGTCTCAAAGCGGCTCTGGGATTGTTGCAAGAGGTGCCCGGGGACCCGGACGCTTCCTCCCAAGTCCGCAAGACCATCGAAGCAACCCTGTTTCAACTGGGGCGCGGACTGGAGTATGAGCTGATCCTCGTCGCCGACTCCTCCGGCCGGCCCGTGGCGGGCACCCTGATTCGGAGCTGGGGCACCGTCCCGCTCGACCCGCTGCCCGCTTCGATCGAGCCGTCTCCTCTGATCGAAGTGCAGGGAGTCCTGTATGAAGCCAGCACGGTTCCCATCAATCTGGGAGCGGAAAACCTAGGAAGCCTGACCGTGGCCCGCGAGTTTGACATCGCCTCCTGGAGCCCCACGGGCCAAGCCGTGCTGCTGGCCAACCAGAAGGTTTTGCGAGCTACTTTCCCGCCGGCCCTGCTCCCGGAGATCGCCTCCCACCTGCGCGGCGAGTGTCTGAACGCAACGCAGGGCTGCAAATTGACCGTAGCGGGAGAGCAGTACCTGGCGCTGCCGCTGGAGCGCCCCGAGTGGCAGGACCACTACCAGCTTTTTGGTTTCCAATCGCTCGATACGGCGATGGCGGACTTTACGCAAGATTTTTGGGGATTGTTCTTCTGGAGCGGCCTGATCGGAACCGTGGGGGCGCTGCTGGTGGCCTTCGCGGGCTCGCGCTCCATCTCCAAGCCCATGACCGACCTGATCCTGCGATTGAAAACCAGTGAGAACAGCGGGCTACTGGAAGCCGCCTTCCCCACCGAGTCCGGCGTCGAGGAGGTCAACCTGCTGGCCGCAGCGCTCAACCAGGCCGCACACGCCGTCCAGGAATCGCAGGAACGGCTCCAAGAGGCCAGCCTGGAGTTTCTGGAAACCATGGCTCGGGCGCTGGATGCACGCGACCGCTACACGGCCGGCCACAGCGACCGTGTCAGCGCCAACTCCACGGCCATCGCCCAGGCGCTGGGGCTTCCTGAGAAAGAGGTGGAAATCATTCGCATCGGCGCCAAGATGCACGATATCGGCAAGATCGGCATTCCGGACGCCGTGCTGCAGAAGCAGGGTCCGCTCACCATGGAGGAGTACGATCTAATCAAACTCCACCCCGAAATCGGCAAACGCATCATGGAAAAAGTCGGGCAGTTCCAGGTCTACCTGCCCATTGTGGAGCTGCACCACGAAGACTGGGACGGCCGCGGCTATCCTCACGGGCTATCGGGCGAGGAGGTACCACTTGGCGCCCGCATCGTGCACGTGGCCGACGTCTACGACGCCATCACCAGCGACCGCGCCTACCGCAAGGCCATGCCCCCGGAACAGGTCCGCGAGATCATGCTGCGCAGCTCCGGCACCATGTTTGAGCCGGTCTTGGTGGAAACTTTTCTATCCATTCTGCGCAAGCGGCAGACGCTCAACAACGTTTTGGAGGAGGCCAGTGCGCCATGTTACGAGCAACCCGCGCGCGCGTCGTCATCCGTTCGCTAACCGCGCTGCTCCCCGCCCTTGCGATCCTCGCCGCATCCGCCGCGACGCTCCTGGCGCAAAGCGCCCGCATCGGGATCACTGTCCCGGTGACCCTTTCCGGGCAGTTGGTGCGTACCGAGCGCGCCAAGGAGATTGACCCGGACGCCTCTTCCTGGAACGCGGGCTTTCGGGCGAACTTTTATCCGGCCGTCCGGCTGGGGGAGAGCTGGTACTTTTACTCCGCTCTCCAGCTCCACTCCGAACCGTACTTCTACTATGAGACCTATTATCCGGGGCGCGCCCTCAAGGCCCGTCTCCTGCAGGGGTTTCTCGGCTACAGCTGGACGGGAGAACGCAGGGCGTTGAACGCGAAGGTGGGCCAGCTAACGTCCGCCTTCGGTTCCTACCCGTTGCGCTACGATGAGACCGCCAACGCGCTGCTCGACCAGCCGCTCGGCTACTCCACGTACTTGAAGATCCGGCCGGACGCACTTCCCTGCGGAACCAAAGACCTGCCGAACCTTCGCATCTACACCGAGTACGTCGGCGTACATTTTTATTGCGGCGGACCCGAGACGCTGACCAACGGCCAGATTCCCGTTTCTCTGTACGGCTTGCCCGGTGCCGAGATGGATGTTTCCTGGCACAGCTGGGACGGTCGTTTTCAATTGACCAACAGCTCTCCCTCCAATCCCCAGGGGCTGAATTCGGACAGCCAGCACGCGCAGTGGACGGCTGGGGGCGGCTACACCCTCTGGCAGGGGTTTCATGTGGGCATTTCCGCTTTCCAAGGCCCCTTCCTGGAGCGCAACCTTGCCGAGTTGCTGCCCGCCGGCAAAACCGTGCGGGACTATCCCGCGCGGGCCATCGGCGCCGACGCGCAGTGGGCGCGCGGGCGGCTGAGCGCTAACTTCGAGTGGTTCCGTGCGGCGTTCCCCTACCCGCGCCTGTTAACTCCGGTAACGGTGCAATCCACCTACGGAGAGCTTAAAGCGATCCTGCATCCGCGATGGTACGCCGCCGCGCGCGCGTCCTGGCAAGTCCACAATCACGTCCGGGACAGCAAAGGACGCAGCCCATTGCCCTTTCAGCCCAACCTGCAGGCCTATGAGGTGGCCGTCGGCTTCCGGCCCAATCGATGGCAGCTACTCAAGGTGGGTTACGAATGGCTGCACGAAACGGACGAATCCGGCACGCAATACAACGTCCTTGGCCTGCAACTGGTCACCTCGCTCGATGCGCTGTCAAAGGCCATCCGCTAGGCCCGCTCCGAGCCAGCCAAAGGCAATCCTCCCAGGTAGCTGCAACCGATAAACCCTTGGTTTGAGACAAAGGAGCGGAGATGCAGGCAGGTGAGGCCGGTCAAATCTCTGGGGCTTTTGGAAGCGGAGCATTCCTAAGTTTGCTTTGGTAGCAGCATCGCCGGGCGAAGGGCTCTATCGACCTCTCTCCCCAGACGTGTGACGATTCCTGGCAGTGCTTCAATATCCTCCAGCGCGGTGCGGAAGTTTACAATGCACATTCGCAACACAAATCTACCATCAATCACAGCATTCGAGAGGAAAGCCTCGCCGCTCTTTTCAAGTCGAGTCAGCACCTCTTGATTCAACTGATTCAGATAGACCTCAACCGGCTCCATGCCCCGATGGGACTGCAGATCAGCGGGGACAAAGCGAAATGTCGCGATGCTCAGGCTTTGGGTTATCGCTTCCAAATCCGCATGACTAGCCAGGCTTCTAAATAGTTCCTGTGCCAGCCGAATATCTTCGCCAATCATCCGCACATAGCCGGCGCGCCCAGCCTGCTGAAGACCAAGCCAAACTTTTAACGCGCGAAAGCCACGCGAATTCTGAAGGCCAAGATCCACATAATTGATTGTCTCTTCGCTGAAATGGTAGTAGGCAGGATGATAGGAAAAGGTCTGGCGCAGAGTATCCAGATTGCGCACTAACGCGCATCCGGCTTCCAGGGGCGCGTAGAACCACTTATGCGGATCGACTGCAACCGAGTCCGCCTCACTCAAGCCTTGTAAGTCTCGTGGGGCTCCCGGTACCGTGGCGGCAAACCCGCCATAAGCACCATCTACGTGAAACCATGCCCCGTATTGTCGACTGATGGCCGCCAACTCTGGCAGCGGATCGACGGCCCCTGTACTCACGGAACCAGCAGTACCCACGATCAGAAATGGCTGGTTGCCTTGTGCCAAGTCCTCTTCAATCTGTTGTCGTAAAGCCGCAGTATCCATCCGTTGCCTTCTATCGGTAGCAATCCAGCGTATGGAGTCCGTCCCCAAACCGAAAAAGTCGGCTGCCTTCAGGATCCAGGTATGCGTCTCCCCGGAAGTATAGACCCGAAGTCGCGGAGCGCCCTCGCCAGCCATGCCCACCTTTCGCACGTCCCATTTGGCTTTCGCCGTGCGCGCCGCCAAAAAGCAAACGAAATTCGCCATGTTGCCGCCACTGACAAGGAGGCCTCCGCAAGTCGTCGGGTATCCGATCAATTCTGCAATCCACCGCACCGTTTGCGCTTCCATCTCACTGGCCATGGGTGCCAGCATCCAGGAGCCGACGTTGGCGTTGACGGCCGCTGCCAACAAATCGCCGAGGACCCCGAGCGGGGCGGCAGAGGAAGTGATATAACCCCAAAAACGCGGATGCCCATTGAACAGCGAATGGTTAAACAACAGTTCAGAACTTCGACGGAGAAGCAGTTCAGCGTCGCAACCCTGTTCCGGGAGTGAGTCATCTACTGCTACTCCCAATGCCGCGCGGACCGCCGCGGGGGATTCCCCTGGGGTCACCGGGCGCTCCCGAAGCGAGGCAAAGACGGCAGCAATCTGGTCAATCACGAGATGCCCTAATCGGCGGAATTCCTCTGGCTCCAAGTCAATCGGTGCTTTCCGCTGTCGCAATGTTTGGATCTTCTGCCCGGTTTCCATCCCGATCTCCTCCGACCATCGTGTTCTGGTTGCGGCATACCTGCCTCACTCTAAGGTGTCATATTGCGGAATCTCTCAGCTAGCGCAACCCTTCAAATAAATCTTTCTCGAGCTTGCGACCACCATTGACCAGGCTGAAGACGCGATAATACTCCTGGACTCCCCAAATCGCTTTGTGCTGTTCTTCCGGTAAATGTTCCAACTGACTGTAAATTGCCATTTGGGTCTTATGACAGGATACGGCCCGCCACACGGCCGGCCAGTGGGAACTTGTTTCAATCAGAGTGGTGATCGCCCAATCCGGCCACGGCGCTGCTCGCCGCTCTACCCCATCTACGGTGGTTTTTAAGTCACGCAGGGCAGACTGATATGCCGTCCACTTGTTTCTGGTCCAAGCCATATAGTAAAACTTGGATACGGCGTGGGCTGAAAGAGCGCCTTGCCCGTTCCCGGAAACGCTGCAACGCGGATCAGCGGCATAGACAACGGCTGCCGAAGCGAACTGTGAAATAGCAATGTGGTCAGGATGACCATAAGCCCCCTCCGGGCCAAACGTGATGACAACGTGCGGTTTGATTCGCCGTAGATGCCCGGCGATTTTTGCTACCGCTTCGTTCGGATCTGCCCGATCCAGATCTCCATCCAAGTAATCCAGAAAAGTCACCTCTCGGATGCCAAGTTCGTTAGCAGCCGACAGCAACTCCGATTCTCGCACCTGACCGACAACGTCCCTTCCTGGAGACTCTTTGCTGGTGCCAAACCGGCCTCGTTCACCGCGCGTCCCGGTGATGAGATAGGTCTCAATGCCTTCCGCCGCATATTTTGCCAGCGTTCCGCCCATGCCCAGTGATTCGTCATCGGGGTGCGCCAGAACACACATCAATTTGAGATTCTCCCGCACTTCCTCCCCTCCTATCACTTTGTTCTGATTCGCAAGGCAACGGCCTTCCAGCGAGTTGTTATGTGGGGTCCCTAAGGGCCGCCTGTGGCGAGAAGGCTGGCACACAGATCGCGATATACTCTGCTCCACTCTCCTCCGGCGTCGTGTAGCGTACCCAATCGCCCGCGGCGGCGAAGAAGGCTTGGCCGGCCGTCACGTTAGTCACCCCGGTTCGGGTTTCAACCCGGACTGAGCCCCGCAGAACAAGAGTATACTCATCAAACTCGGGAGTTTGCCCGGGCTCCTGCCAGCCGCCCGGGCTCACCATTTTTGCGATGCTGAGCGCCGCACTTCCGGTATTCATGCGCCCCACATACTCTGCGATCTGCTTGGGCGGATCGCCTGCCGCCGCGATCATCGTGGGAGTCTCGATTAAACCCATAAGTGGTTCCGGATCCGGAAGTCACCGGCCCAAGGCCGTGCGGATGCGCGCCAGGTGGTGCCAGCTG
>JBGPJR010000041.1:0-10250 GCA_041485545.1 Terriglobia bacterium | reverse complement strand
GACGACCGGCTTCTGGAAATTAAGCTCAAGAAAAAGAAGCTGTCGTTGAAAGATCAAATGGAGCAAATCCTTCAGCAGCACCGGCAGCAGGGACAGGGCGCCGTCGCACTTTAAAGCGCGGCAGCCGGGATCCCGTACCCATCAGAATCTACTCCCACCGACGGGATAGGTGTCTCGATCCTGCCGCGAAGAGCCATTTGTCTCCTATAATGGCGGATGGCCCCGTGACCCCTTGCGAGGTGCGTTCCACGGAGCCGGGGTGTTCATGGTTCTGGACGGGGTTCTCTACGCAGCGGGACTGACAGTTCTGGGCGCATTTGCGGCCTACCTGGGAGGGGCGGGCTGGGGTGCGCCGGTCTGGGCCCTGGCCGCTTTTGCGCTGTATTTCTTTCGCGACCCCGATCGCGTGATTCCAGCCGGCGAGGGGGCGGTCTCGCCGGCCGATGGCCGCGTGGTGGAGATGCGAGCCGTCGAACAGGACGGTCAGAAGATGTGGAAGATCAGCATCTTCCTTTCGATTTTCGACGTGCACGTGAACCGCTCGCCCATTGGCGGGGTCATCCAGGGGCAGGTCTACCGGCGGGGACGCTTCCATGTGGCGAGCCGGCCCGCGGCCTCGGTGGAGAACGAGCAAAACACGGTGACCATCGCGGGCCAGCGCACCGTGGTGCTGAAGCAGATTGCCGGCGCGGTGGCCCGCCGGATCGTGTTCACCAAGAAAGTGGGGGACCGGGTCCAGCGCGGTGAGCGGATCGGTCTCATCAAGTTTGGCTCCCGCGTAGACTTGTTGTTGCCGCTGGACTACGCGCCCCGCGTCGCCCTCGGCCAGCGAGTCTACGGCGGCTCCAGCATTCTGGCGGACTTGGCCGCGCTCAGCACCCCAGTTGGAGACACGGCATTTGCCTCGGCCGGAAGTCAGTCCCACGGCGCGCGAGGAAGCCTATGAGCGCAGAACCGTATCGAAAACGTGCCCCGCGCAAGGGAGCCTACGTGCTCCCCAGCCTGTTCACAATGGCCAACGTCTTTTGCGGCTATTATGCGCTGATGGAGATTTTCAAAGCGGGACAGTTGGCGTCGCACGACCTGCAAGCCGCTTCTCTGCATTTTGACTTTGCGGCCATGGCCATTGGTTTTGCTGTTCTGTTTGATGGCCTGGATGGGAGAATCGCTCGCCTCATGGGGGTCTCCAGCCCCTTCGGGACGGAACTGGACTCGCTGGCCGACACCATTTCGTTCGGCATCGCTCCTGCCTTCCTGGCCTTTGGCTGGGGCGTGCAGGCGGTGCTGTCGGAGGCGCCGAGCGCGGCCGAGAGCCATTTGGCAGCAGCGGGATGGCTGGTCAGCTTTTTGTTTGTGATTTGCAGCACGGCGCGGTTGGCCCGCTTCAACATTCAGAGCGGTCCCTTGCCAGCGCACTCCGAGCGCGCCGAGCACAAACACTTTGTCGGGTTGCCGACACCGGCGTCCGCGGGCCTGATCGCCGCCATCGTGCACGCCAGCTACGGATACCCGGCCGAGGGATGGCTGTGGGTCCCGTTCTGGCTCCTGTTGTTGCTGGCTACGTGCTTCCTGATGGTCAGCACGTGGCGCTACTACAGCTTCAAGCACTGGGACCTGCGGCGGCAGCAGAAGTTCGTCGTCGTGATCGGCGTAGGTGCCATCGTCGGCCTGATCTGGTTCTACTCGCATGTGATGCTGCTTCTGATCGCCACCAGCTACGTGCTGTCGGGGGTCCTGGCGAAACTCTCGCACGCACTGCGCCGCGGCCACGCCGAGGCACCGGTGCCGAAACCCGGGCCGCAGAGCCCGGATCGCCGGACGCTCTAATGTCGCACCGTCGGTCCGTTGTGAAGCAGGTCGGCATCGTTGCCATCGCGCTTCTCGCGGGCACCGCCCCGGGCTGCGGATACCGCGTGGCCGGCGGAGCCTCCCGAGTTCTTCCCCCTTCCATCCACACGATTGCGATTCCGACGTTCGAAAATCAGACGCAAACGGCCAGAATCGAGCAGACCCTCACCGCTGCGGTCCTGCAGGAATTCCTGACGCGCACGCGGTATCGTGTGCAAGCCAGCACAGCCAGCAGCGACGCCATCTTGAAAGGCGTCGTCACGTCCGTCTATTCCAGCCCCACGGTGTACGATCCCGCGATCAACCGAACCACCGGAGTGTTGTTGACCGTGGGCCTTCGAATGAGTTTGGTATCCGCGACGACGGGGGAGACGTTGTACGAAACCGGGGATTGGACTTACCGCGAACCTTATGAAGTGAGCCGCGACCCCGACGCCTACTTGGCCGAGAACCAGCCCGCTTTGGAGCGCCTCAGCCGGCAGGTTGCCGCCAGCCTGGTTTCTACGGTGCTGGAGGGTCTGAAATGAGCCGCCCCGCGCGGCGGGTGCTGGAAACGATCCAAAAGGGAAGCATCGCCCCCGGCTACCTGCTGGTTGGGCGGGCGTTGTACTGGCGCGACCAGATTTGGGCGGCCTTGCGCCGCGCCGTCGCTTCGGACGACGCCGGTGTCGGTGAATTCGACCTTCGGCACACCCCGCTGGAGGTTGTTCTTTCGACGGCCCAGGAGGGCAACCTCTGGGCGCCGCGCCAGCTGCTGCTGGTGCGCAACGCGCAGACGCTTACGACCACCAGAGGCCTCCCCAATCTAAGAGAGTATTTCGCAGACCCCAGTCCTGCTGCGGTGATGGTCCTGGAGATGACCGATGTGGACCTGGACAGCGGCGACTGGCGGGAGCGGGAAAAAGCCAAGGGCCGCTTGGAGGCTTGGGACGGCCTGTGCGAGGTGGCGTTGCTTGCTAGGCCCGGCCTGGGCGAGTGTATAGAGCGGATCCAGCAAGAGAGCCGGGAGCGCGGCCGCAGTATCTCGCCCGATGCAGCCGAGTCGCTGGCGGTTCTGTTTGACCGCGACGTGGCGCGCATCGTGACGGAGATCGAGAAACTCTGCCTGTACGATCCGACGAAGCCGGAGATATCGCCGGAGGAGATCACGGCTGTGGCCGGAATGCAAAGCTGGTTTGCCGGTCAGACGCTGACCGAAGCCATCGGCTCCGGCCGCCCGCGCCGCGTGCTGGAGGCGCTGGCTCATGCCCTCCGGCAGGATGCTTACTTGCCCTTGCTGGTTTCCGAGCTGGCCCGCTATCTCCGGCAATTGCTGCTGCTGCGGGAAGGGAACGCACGCGACGGCCGACAAGCCGCTCGGATCCTTTGGGCAGCCCGCCAGCCCGCCCCGCAGGACGCTCTGCCGGAACTCGTTCGCCAGTCCCGTTCGTTTTCGGGTGACCACCTGGCAGAGTGCCTGAAGCTGGCTCTGCAGACGGATCTAGCGCTGCGCTCCAGCCCCGTGGATGCGCGCCTGGTTATGGAACGCTATATTCTTCGGATTATGGAACCGCTTCGCGCCAGACCCCTGCGGGGCTGATCGTGGCACCGATGCTTTGCCGTATCCGTCTGATTCGACAGGGAAATCAGCGCGACGGGAGCCCTTGCTTGGGGACTCCGCTGTTTGTAAATTTGGAGCGCAATGAAAGCACTAAAAAAGGCGGGCGCTCAAATTGCATTGGGCTGGGGTGAGCGCCCGCCTCGTAACGGGGATGTACAGATAACGGTAGCCAGCCGAAAGAGGTTACAAATAATTTTCAGGGTTCCGCAAAAAAGTTTCCTGCCGGTCTGCCGCGGCTGTAGTTGCGGCTAGCGCTCACCCCACCGCAGCTTGTTGCGGAGCAGTTCGAAAAACTCTTTTTTCGGTCGGCGCACCAAGTTGACCCGGCTCGGCGAGAGGTCGCAAACAATGCGATCCCCGCTGTGCAACGCCAATCCCACCTGTCCGTCAACGGTCAGGAAGACGGATTCGGCCTCGGTTTTGACCACCACTTCAATGCGCGACCGGTCGGAAACTACTAGGGGCCGGTTGGTGAGGGTATGGGAGCAGATGGGAGTGATGATGAAGGCCTCCACAGACGGGTGGACGATGGGGCCTCCCGCGGCCAGACAATAGGCCGTGGAGCCGGTGGGCGTCGAGACGATCAGCCCGTCGGCCCGGAACAGGTTTAGGAACTGGCCGTCTACACTGGTTTCAAAGTCCAGCATGCGGGAAATGGCTCCCTTGTTCAGCACGGCGTCATTCAAGGCGTGATAGGTCGCGGTCTCAGCTCCGCCACGCAAGACTTGCACCTGCAACATCGTTCGGCAGTCGAGTTGATGCTTTCCATTCAGAAACAGCTCTAGGCACTCATAGAGCTCTCCCGTGGTAATCGTGGTTAAAAAGCCTAAGCTTCCCAGATTGACTGCCAGCAATGGGACGCCGTGGGATCGCACGTTCCTTGCTGCAGCGAGCAACGTTCCATCGCCTCCCAGCACGATCACCAGTTCGCAGCGGGCGGCCAATTCGCTACGGCAGATTACCGTGCAGGCCAGCTTCCCGCGTGAGTCGGGGTCGAAACTGCTGGCCGTCTCCCGGTCAACAATGGTTTCCACGGACCGTTCCTTTAGCCAGGCAAGCAGGGCCGGCACGAGCTGCTGCAGTTCTTGCTTGCGCGGCTTGGAAATGATCCCGACGGTGCGCGGCTGCATCGCAGTTACTCCTGGTGCACTCGTTGGTTGGCTCCGGCGGGGTCCGTCGCCGATGATGGGGTGGCTGCGGAAAGATCGGCGGCCAGAAAATACTCCTGGTTCCCTTCGGCCCCGAGGACGGCGGAGGGAAAGTCCCGGAACTTTCCAAATCCAAGCGTTGCGGCACAAGCACGAATTTTGCCGACAGCCTGCTGCTGCAGTTCGGGGTCGCGCACAATGCCTCCCTTGCCGACCTGCCCCTTGCCTACCTCAAACTGGGGTTTGACCAGAACCAGGAGGCGTGTGCCCGGCCGGGCAAACTGCGCCGCAACGGGCAGCAACTGGGTCGCGGAGATAAAGGAGACGTCCATTGTGATCAGGTCCACTAGCTCACCGATCTGTTCCCAACGAAGATAGCGCGCGTTGGTGCGCTCCAGCAGGAACACGCGCGGGTCCTGGCGCAGCCGCCAGTCGAGTTGCCCGGTGCCCGCGTCCACGGCGATGACACGGGCCGCCCCGCGTTGCAGCAGGCAGTCCGTAAAACCGCCGGTCGAGGAGCCGATGTCGAGCGCGACCCAGCCGTGCACATCCCAGCCGAGCGTATCGAGTGCCGCTTCCAGCTTCAGCCCGCCGCGGCCCACGTAGCGCGACTTCGGCTCCAGCACTTCCACGCCGCATCCGCGCGGCACCAGCGTCCCGGCCTTCTCGGCCTTCTTACCGTCCACCGTGACCTGTCCGGCAAGAATCACGGCCTGGGCCTTCTGCCTGGTTTCCGCGAGACCCCGCTCCACGAGCAGTTGGTCTAACCGTATCTTTCCCGCGGTCCGCGCGGGTACTTGCTGTGCAGCTTTTCCCATGGCTTCGCTACTGTTTCCGATTGTAATCCGATGCGCATACTATCATGAAGATAGGACCAGAAAGTTGCCCAGGCACGGAAAGCCTCAAAGATGGGGGCCCGGCTTGCGACGGTCTCGCTAGGCTTTGCGGAAGACCAGGAAGTCGGCGAGTTCGTTCAGGCGTCCGGCGCGGGCGCCGAAGCGTTCTAGCGCGGTCTTTGCCTGGCGGATCCATTCGGCGGCCATCTGGCGGGAACGCTCCACGCCATAGAGAGCGGGATAGGTAATTTTCTTTTGCTGCGCGTCTTTGCCCGCTGTCTTGCCCAACACCTCGCGGGAACTTTCGACATCCAGAAGGTCGTCGGCGATTTGAAACGCTAGACCGGCCTTGACCCCAAACTCGGCCAGCCGCGCCAGTTCGTCCGGGCTGGCGCGTTCGGCCAGCCCTCCGAGAACGACGGAAGCGCGAAATAGCGCGGCAGTCTTAGCCCGGTGGATGTATTCCAGCGCCTGCGCGTTCACCGCGCCGTTGGTTGCCTCCAGGTCGGCCACCTGGCCCCCGATCATGCCGTCTACGGTGCCCGCGGCCTGCGATAGTTCTGCAACCAGCGCGGCGCGCACCGCGGCCTCCGTGTGCGGCAAGGTGGAAAGGACCTGGAAGGCCAGCGTAAGCAAAGCATCGCCAGCCAGGATGGCGATGGCTTCGCCGAACACTTTGTGACAGGTCAGCTTGCCGCGCCGGTAGTCGTCGTTGTCGAGAGCCGGCAGATCGTCGTGAATGAGCGAGTAGGTGTGGACCAGCTCCAGCGTGCAACTGATGGCTTCCACATCGGCGCAGGGTTGCTCAGCAAACAGGCTGGCCGCCTCCAGGCAGAAGATCGGCCGGAGGCGTTTGCCGCCGGCAAACAGGCTGTAGCGCATGGCGCGGTGGATGACCGGCGGGTAGGCGGTCTCCGGCGGGACGAGCTGCTCCAGGCAGGCGTCCACGCGGCGGCGCTGCTGTTCCAGATATGAGGGCAAGGACATGCTTCAGGAGGGCGGCTCGTCTTTGTTGTCGAGGTTGTGGCCGAGGCGAAAGGGCTCGGCGGCGATCTTGCCATCGCCTTTCTTGAGCAGAATTTCCACGCGGTTCTCCGCCTCTTCCAGTTTTCGGCGGCAGCTGGCCGAGAGCTTCATCCCCTCCTCGAACAATTCCAGCGTACGCTCCAGAGGCTGCTCGCCGTGCTCCAGTTCCTGGACGATCTTTTCGAGCCGCTCCAGGCAGACTTCAAACGTGGGCTCGCCGCCTTCCTTCGCCTCTGCGGAGCGGTCGGCTGCCACTGGTGGTGCAGCGCGGCTCGGCTTGGAGTCCTTGTCGCTCATAATGCGGTACCTGTTCGCAAAGGCGCGTCCGGCTGTGAGACGGCGTCCAGCGCGCGACGGACGGCGCGAATGTGATCGGGCGTCGTGCCGCAACAGCCGCCGATGAGACGGACGCCACTCTCCAGCAGCGAGAGCGCCGCGCTGGAAAATTCCTCCGGGGAGCAAGGGTACCGGAGGCGCCCGTCCAATTCCACAGGCAGACCGGCGCTCGGCTGCGCAGCTAAGGGGAGGTCGCTGAGCGCGGCCATGCGCCGCGCCGTTGCGGCGATTCCCTTCGGCCCGGTGCCGCAATTGCAGCCCAAAACATCCGCACCCCACGCAGCAATCTGCTGCGCAAACTCCTCGGGAGGGATTCCATCCAGCAGATTGCCGTTTTCATCCGGGCTGACCTGCGCGACGACTGGCAAATCACAAACGGAACGGGCGGCGGCAAGTGCCTCACCAAGTTCGCTCAGTTCGCGAAAAGTTTCCAGAAGGATCAAATCGGCTCCGGCATCCGCCAGGGCCGCGATCTGCTCCCGAAAGCTGTCCCGGGCCACTCGCATCGTTCCCGGCCCGAGGGGACCCACGGAGCCGGCCACCCAGGCGCTACCACCTGCCGCGGCACGCGCCAGACGCACTCCCTCGCGGTTGATATTCGCGACCTTGCTCTCCAGCCCGTGGGCTGCGAGACGCGGAGCGTTCGCGCCGAAGGTATTGGTCTGCAAGACCTCCGCGCCAGCCGCGCGATACTCTGCGTGGACTTGTTCCACCAGCGAGGGCCTGGAGAGATTCAGCTCTTCCAAACAAGCTTCGCGCGGCACTCCCAGCGAGAACAGAAACGTGCCCATCGCCCCGTCGGCGACCACGACCCGCTCTTGCAATGTAGCAAGGAACTTCATGTGGAGAGGTGATTGTAGCGCATCGGTCGCCGGGGGACAAACCAAGCGCGGGTCCTGCTCAGGATGACCGCGATGCGTTGCCCCGGCTCAGCCTTCGGGGAACCACTGCGCGGCGCGGATGGCGAGGCGCAGCACCGATTGGGGAAAGACGCCGAGGAGAAAGGTAGCGACCGTGCATAGCACCAGCACGCCGCGCGTGGCAGGGGAGAGCCGCTCGCAGGGGACCTCGCGGGTGGGGGTCTGCATATACATCGCTACCATGACTTGGAGATAGTAGTAAGCGGCGATGGCGCTGTTCAATACGCCCAGAATGGTCAGCCACACGAGCCCGGCGCGCAGGGAGGCTCGAAAGGCATAAAACTTGCCCAGGAAGCCGCCGGTGAGGGGAATCCCGATCAGCGACAGAAGGAAGATGGTTAGGCAGGCCGCCAAAAACGGAAACCGGTAGCCGAGGCCCGCATAGTCTTCCAGCTCCACAAAGCGCTCCCGCTGGTTGCTCATGTGGGTGATGACCGCAAAAGCGCCGATATTCATGAAGGAGTATGCGACCAGGTAATACAGCACGGCTGTGGTGCCATCCGTCGAGTGGGCCGCGAAAGCCACCAGAATATAGCCGGCGTGGGCGATCGAAGAGTAAGCCAGCAGGCGCTTGACGTTGGTTTGCCACATGGCCCCCAGATTCCCGATGAACATGGTCAGCGCGGCCGAGGCCCATAGCGCCGCCGCCCACTGCTCGGCGGAGCCGGCAAGGCTGAACTGAAACACGCGCAGAAAGGCCGCGAAAGCGGCTGCCTTGGGTCCCGTGGAGAGGAACGCGGCAACCGGGGCAGGCGCTCCTTGGTAGACGTCCGGGGTCCAGATCTGGAAGGGAGCAGCGGAAACCTTGAAGGCAAAACCGACGAACATTAACGAAATCGCAACGGCGACCAGCGCGGTGGGGAAGCCCGTCTCCTGCCAGGGAATCTGCACGGGCGCCGCGACCAGCTCCGGCACGCGGTGCAAGGCCGGAGCGAAGGCCGTGATCGGAGTTTGGCCGCCGTGCAGCATGGCGCGCACGTCGGTCAGGCGCGTGCTTCCGGTGACCCCAAACAGCAGTGCGATCCCGTAGAGCAGGAACGCAGTGGCGAAGGAGCCGAGCAGGAAATACTTGAGGGCGGCTTCGCTGGAGGCCGCCACGTCGCGGCGGTAGCCGACCAGGATGTAACTCGAAAGGGAGGAAATCTCCAGGCCGATGAAGATCAGGATCAGCTCGTTGGCGGCGGCCATCAGCGACATCCCCACGGTCGCGAACAGGATGAGGGCGTAGTATTCGCTCTCGGCGAGGCGCTCCCGCCGCAGGTAATCGGACGAACAGAGAATCACCAGCGCGGCGATCACGAGGAACAGCACGCGGAAGAAGTTGCCGAAGGGATCAATCGACAACATTCCGGTGTAAACGAGTTCCGGCCGGCGCTGTTCGAGAACCGCAAACGCCGCGGCGGCGACGCCGAGCAGTGCCACCGTGCTGTACGCGCGCGCGGAGCCGTCCTTCTGGAAGGCGCCGAGCAGCATGAGGGTCAGACCGGTCACGGTCAGGATCAACTCGGGCAGAATGGCGTATAAATCAAACGGCGACATGAAAGATCACAATCCGACTGCAATTCTGTTGTTTTCCATGCAGCGCCGCGGCTGGGCGGCAAGCACACGGCTGGAACGCGCGGCGCGGGGTGAAGCAGCGCTCTGATAGGGGGCCGCTACCCTCCCACCGTTCCACGCCACCGCCGCCCGCTCGTCCATGCACGCAGCGTCCGGCTGCGGCGCATCCGGTATGCGCACCCTTTGCACGGGGACTGGAGCAACGTCGTAGCGCTCGACCCGAAGCTCGCGCCGCCCCGTGCGGTCCAGCAGCGATGCGGTGGCCGGCTCCATGCGGCTCAGAAAGTAGGGCGAGCCGACTCCCATCAACAGCATCACCACGACCGCGGGAATTAAGATCGCGCGCTCGCGCGTGTCCAGATCGGCGCAGCGGAGCGCCGGGCGCGCCTCTCCCAGAAACACTCGCTGATACATCCACAACATGTAGGCTGCCGAGAGCACCACGCCTGCGGCTGCCCACGCGGCGTACAGCGTCCGCTCCTGCAGAGTGCCGAGCAGGATCAGAAACTCGCCCACAAAATTATTCAGCAACGGCAGCCCGATGCTGGCCAACGTGGTGACCAGGAAGAGCGCGGCCAGCAGCGGCGCGGGAGTCGCCAGGCCACCCATGTCGCTGATCTGGCGCGTGTGGAGCCGCTCGTAGATCATACCTACCAGTAGGAACAAAGCTCCGGTGGAGACGCCGTGGTTGAGCATCTGATAGACGGCGCCCTGGACCGCAATGGGATTGAAGGAAAAGATGCCGAGCACGACAAAGCCCAGGTGCGCCACCGAAGAGTACGCGATCAGCTTCTTGAGGTCGGGCTGCACCATCGCCACCAGTGAGCCGTAGACGATGCCGATAATCGCCAGCGCGATGATGGCGGGCGCCAGGGCGTGCGCGGCGTCGGGAAATAGCGGCAGGCAGAAGCGCAGCAGGCCGTAGGTCCCCATCTTCAGCAGCACGCCCGCGAGCATCACCGAGCCGGCCGTGGGGGCT
>JBGPJR010000040.1:0-10271 GCA_041485545.1 Terriglobia bacterium | reverse complement strand
CGGGGTAGGGAGGTCATGCGGCGGCGTGCAACGGAAGCCCACGGCCCACACCCCGTGCCGTGGCTACCCGCTCAGACCATTAGGGGCAAGTCGGAATATCTGTAAAGTTAAGGCTGACGAGCATCGTGCCCAGATACTTGCCGCAATCAGAAATCTTCTGCAAGTCGACATCGTTATTGAGGACATCCGTACTCATCGTCCTGGTGGCGTTCAGCGCCTGGCGGGTCGCAATAGCATTACCAGCCCATTTTGCCAAATTAGAAAACTCGTTTTGGAGAAGTTGATAGGATTGGTGATCCGGAGCCGTGGACGCCGCCACCCTCGCCTGCCGGAGACCTTCTTCCGCCCGGTCCTGAAAATCCTGAAAATATGTTCCCGTAGCAAGCAATTGAAGACTGATCATCGTTTCGATTGCGACTTTCCACTCTCTCATTAGTGCAACATCGGCAAGAGCCGTGCTAGCGAACTCCCTGGACATGGTCTCCGGCTCTGGTGTATTCGCATCGCCGACATTCGCGCCTGGAATCGTCAGGATGACCCGATCCGGCTGCAACGTCACCGAGCCATTCAGAACGTGCGCCAGAATCTCCACGTCCACATAGGTTCGCCTGCGGCTTTGCAAGATCGCCGGGCCCGCGTTCTTCCCGTTCACCATGAGTATCCTAGGCTGCTGCGCCAGCAGACTTGCAGCAAGTATCGAAAATACGACAACTATTCCGGCAAATCGAAGATTGAGATATTTTTCCATAAGGTCCATTTTACCTTCCCGGCTACGGTCCAGTATACTCACGGTCCGCCGCCCTCGGAGCCGTCTTTCTCATCTTTGAATCCAGGGCAACTTCGGCAGGCCAGGAAGGGGCCAACCCCAGCGACGCAATTCCCCAGAAAGAACCACGGGTGGTCCCAGGGGGGTGCACTTTTGCGGCCCTCTATCTCCTACCCCGAGGGAGCGTTGACGGAAGCGGGCGATTCTCCTAGACTTAAAGAGGAGCGGGTACGCGGCGCTACCCGCGCATTTACGAGGCAAGCAAGCAATTGAAACCGCGCAAGTTCTCGATCTTTCTGGCCACGTTCTGGGTTGCCACGTTCTGGCTTGGAGGAACCCTGCTGCCGGCGCAGGAGCAGAACATTGTTGCCGAACCGGACCTCACCCTGTTCACTTTTATGGCCGCGCTGAATGCGGCCGGCTACGACGCTGGAGCGGACCGGATGGAGCTGACCCCCATCCGCAAGGCGGTGCGGGAAGACCTGGCTGGCCTCACGATTCCCAGCCTGGCACCGCTGCGCCAATTTTACAAAGAGCACAAGCTCGCCGACCCCGCCAAAGACTTGAGCCAATACATCTCGGTTGCGTTGCTCTCCTCTGGAGCTCCCCGCTTTGAGCTGGAGCTCGGTTCTTCCAACCTGCCGCCCGACGCGTACGAGGTGCAGGAGATCGCTCCGCTCGTCGCGGCGTTCTACGAGCAGGCCAATATCCCGGCGCTGTTCGACAAATACCTGCCCGCGATGGAGCGGGACAGCGAGCCGTATCAAAAGCTGCTGGCGCGCGTGATTCAGGAAACCAGCGGGTATCTGCGCGTGGAAACTGGCGGATACATGGGCGAGCGCTTCGCCGTCTACCCGAATTTCCTGGGGCCGCCCGGCCTGACCGATGCGCGCAGTTACGGCGACAACTATTACGTCATCGCCACCCCTTCGGGAAATCTGCCGCAGGCGGCCATCGAACACGAGTGGCTGCACTACTTGGTGGACTCCTATGTTTGGAAGTACCCCAGCGTGGTGGAGTCCAAGTCCGGCCTGCTGCCGATTGCACAGCGCGCGCGGGCGCTCGATCCGGCTTTCCGCAGCAATTTCAGCCTGCTGCTGACCGAGTCGCTGATTCGCGCCATCCAGGCAAGATTGTCGAGCAAGGACGAGCGCACGCAGCTTGGCGCCGTGCAGGATGCGGCCGAGGAAGGCGTCATCCTGACGCCGTATTTTTACGAGGCATTGAAGGAGTTTGAGAAGCAGCCGGTGGGCATGCGACTGTATTTCCCCGACATGCTGGAAGCCCTCGACGTGGGCAAGGAGCGGAACCGGCTGTCGGAGGTGGAGTTCCGCGCGGCGGCCGACGCCCCGGTGCGCGAAGCGCAATGGTCGCCCTTGGAGCAGATGCTCCGCGAGGGACAGCAGCACCTGGCGCGCGCCGAGTACGAGCAGGCCCAAGCCGTCTACGAGTCCCTTTCGAAACAGTACGGCGCGCGCGCGGAAGTGCTCTACGGGCTGGCGCTGGTCGCCAGCCAGCGCAAGGACCCGGAGCATGCCGTGGAGTATTTCAAGCAGGCCGCCGCCATTGCCTCCGATCCGCGCATGAAGGCCTGGTCACATATCTACGTGGGGCGGTTGCTCGACCTGAACGAGGAGCGTGATGCCGCAGTGGCGGAGTACTCGGCGGCGCTTAATGCAGGCGATCCAGCCGCTGACACGCGCACGGCCGCCGAGCAGGGGTTGAAGGCACCGTTCAGCAAGCCGGGCGGGAACGAGGCTCCGGCACAGCAGGCTCCGCCGGAGACGTACCCGGCACCGCGTTTTCCGTTGGGTCGCGAGAGCGGGAGCGGAAACTGATGCGCTGCGGATTACAGCAACCAGTGAGTCGCCTCAGCACGTGCGTGCTTCTGCTCGTTGGCATGGCGCACGTCATGTTCGCTGCCCAGCAGGACGCTCCTACCCCGCCGGCGGCAAGCACGGCGGCCACGCAACCGAAATTCAACTCCGCCGAAGAAGCGGCGGCATGGGAAAAAATTCAACAGGAGCGCACTCCCGAAGAGCAGATCCGGTTGGTGGAGGATTTCCTGCTTCAATATCCCGATTCGGCAATGAAGGAGTCCGCTTTCCAGGCGGCCGCCCACGCCTATCAGGCCAAGGGCGATTATGGCCGAGCCATCACGTACGGCGAACTGACGCTGTCGGAGAACCCGGACAATCTGACCGCGCTGCTGGTTCTGACCGCTGCCATCTCGGAGACGACCAGCCGCAATGATGACGACCGCGACGAGAGGCTGGCGGAGGGAGAGCAGTACGCTCGACATGCGCTGGACCTGCTGGCAGCGGCTCGGCGCCCCCCGGCATTCGCCGCAGCGGAGTGGGACCAGACCAAGCGGGACGCGGAGGCGACGGCGCATTCGGCACTGGGATTGATGGCGCTGATTCGCGCGGATTTTGTCCGCGCGGAACTGGAGTTGCAGGAAGCCGTCGCCTTGGCGGCGCACCCGGACGCCGTGCTGCTCTACCGGCTCGGGCTGAGCCACTCCTTCCTGAAACAATATGATCTGGCTTTGGAGTCGCTGGAGCAGGCCGCAGCACTTGGTGGCGTCAAGCTACCCGGTGCGCCGGGAGCCACCCGGGACCTGGTGGCCGAGGCGAAGGAGTTCATCTTGCGAGTTCGATCGGCCCCGGTTTCTTCGGAGCCCTCCGACGCGGCGCCCGCAGTGCTCCCGAATTCTGCGCAGGCAACTCCAGCGCCGGCCGTACCTCCGGCGGATACGGCACGGGGCGCCAATCCAGCACCCTGATTAGGCGAAACCGATGAAAGGCCTTTTGGTGGCAGAGGAAGCAACCAGCTTGGAGCAGGTGATCGGGTATCGGTTCCAGCGGCCGGAGTGGCTGGGGCAGGCCCTTACACACCGTTCCCACAGCGAAGAATCGGCCGGCAAGCTGTCGTCCAACGAACAGATGGAGTTTCTGGGAGACGCCATTCTGGGATTCCTGGTGAGTGAGGCCCTGCTGCAGAAATTCCCGGAGGCGCGGGAGGGCGCTCTATCGAAGCTGCGGGCGCGCCTGGTTAGCGCGGCGCATCTGCACGACGTCGCCGAACAGGTCGAATTGGGTCGTTTCCTGCGGCTTGGCAGAGGAGAGGAGCGCAGCGGCGGCCGGTCCAAGAAGGCTCTATTGGTTGACGCGCTCGAGGCTCTGGTAGCCGCGCTGTATTGCGACGGTGGCCTTACGGCGGCGCGGGAGTTTGTCGAGCGCTGGATCTTGGCACCGGTTGATTGGGAGCAGGTTCCCACCACGGATTTCAAGTCGGAGTTGCAGGAATTGCTCCAGGAACGGCGTGCGCCGCCGCCGCGATACCTGGTGACCCGCGAGCAAGGCCCCGAACACCAGAAGACCTTTACGGTGGAGCTGCGTGTGGGGGGAGAATCCATCGCCTTCGCGGAGGGCAGCACCAAGAAGGCAGCTGAGCAGGCGGCCGCCCAGATTGCTTTGAGCCGCTTCGAGGAGATTTCCTTTGAGCCAGGCGTCCGCTAGACCAACTGCCGAGGCAGTCTCCTCGCTTCGGTCTGTCTCCCGCTCGACCGCTCGGGAGTACGTGGAGTCTCTCGTTGTGACGGTCATCCTGGCGCTCTACGGGACCACGTTTCTGCTGCAGGCGTTTAAGATTCCTTCCAGCTCCATGGAGGATACGCTACTGGTCGGCGATCACTTGATGGTGGATAAGGTTGCTTATGCGCCCGGCTGGAGTTGGCTGATGCCCTATCAGCAGATCGAGCGGGACCACATCATTATCTTCCGCCATCCCGAGGACCCCGGGACCTATCTCGTGAAGCGCGTCATGGGCCTGCCCGGAGATCGCATCCAGCTGCGCGATAAACAGGTGTTTCGAAACGGAGAGCGGTTGCCGGATCCTTGGGCCATTCACAAGGACGACGGCTTCAATGAGTTTCGCGACGACTTCCCCAACTTTACCTCCAGTGCCGAGTACCAATTTGCCGATTGGGCCGCGGAACTGCCGGAGCACGTGCAGCATGGGGAGGTCATCGTGCCGGCCGGGCACTATTTCGTCATGGGCGATAATCGCGACTTGAGTGCCGACAGCCGCTATTGGGGATTCGTCCCCCGTGAAAACATCGTCGGAAAACCGCTCTTACTCTACTGGTCCTTTGAAACCTCCAGCGAGGAATACCAGCGAACCAGTCCGTCCGACTATGTGAGGCGGTTGCGCGACGTGCTGTTCTATTTCCCGCAGCGCACGCGCTGGGACCGCATGTTCCGCGTCATGCACTGACGCAGCGAGGAGACTCGGCTGAGCCCAGATACTGAAAACGCAGTTGCGGAAAGATCGCCTTCCGAAGCATCGCACGCGCACTCAACGGCACGCGAGTACTTGGAGTCTCTCGTCGTGACGGTCATCCTGGCGCTGTACGGGACCACGTTCCTGGTGCAGGCGTTCAAGATTCCCTCCAGTTCCATGGAGGACACTTTGTTGATCGGGGACCACCTGATGGTCGACAAGGTGAGTTATGCACCGCGCGCCGGGTGGGGCTGGCTGATGCCTTATCAGCCAGTCGAGCGGGACCATATCATCGTCTTCCGCTACCCGAAGGATCCGGCCACTTATTTTGTCAAGCGGATCATCGGCGTGCCGGGCGACCGAATCCAGTTGCGGGAGAAGCACGTGTTCCGCAACGGTGTTCCCCTGGAGGAGCCCTACGCGGTGCATAAGGACGATCGGTTCAATGAGTTTCGCGACAACTTTCCCGACTTCGTATCCGGAGCGGGGTTCCCCGACTGGATGACGGAGTTGCAGGATTACGAGCGGGATGGGGAGGTCGTTGTGCCGCCCGGGCAGTACTTCGTCATGGGGGACAACCGCGACTTGAGCTCCGACAGCCGCTACTGGGGCTTTGTCCCGCGCGAGAACATTGTCGGCAAACCGCTGGTGCTGTACTGGTCCTTCGAGAGTTCCAGCGAAGATTACCGCGAAACCGGGGCGAACGACTATGGACGGCAGTTGCTCGACGTCCTGCTCCATTTCCCGCAGCGCACGCGCTGGGAGAGGATGTTCCGGATCGTGCACTGAAGCCGTTTTCCGGCGTTCCGAGAAAATCTTATGTGCCGCGTTTCATGGACCCGCAGAATCGTTTCCTTCACCGTGGCGTTCTTGCTGCTCGCTTGGGCCGCCCCGACCCTGCTGCGGGTCAACTACTGGAAGGAAGGGATTGCTGCGTCTCTTTCCCAGACGCTCCACCGCCCCGTGCAAATCGGGGACCTGCGCCTGAAACTGCTGGGCGGCGCTGGATTTCAGATGGACAACGTCGTAGTTGCCGAGGATCCGCAGTTCGGCGTGGAGCCTTTTGCGCGAGTGAGCCGGATCGAGGCGCAGCTCGCTCTGCGGTCGCTATGGCACCGCCGCGTGGAATTTGCCAGCCTCACTTTGCTCAGTCCCAGCATCAACATCGTGCGGACTGACAACGGTCACTGGAATTTGGAATCGCTACGGAATGCTGTGCTCGGATCGCCGGGAGAGCCATCGCACAACAGCTCCGTGGCGGCGCCTTCTTCTCCGCTGGCGCCGCCGCGAGTTCGGGTAGAATCCGGCCGGCTGAATTTCAAATCGGGAAATCAGAAGCGTTCGTTCCGGCTTGATTCCTTCGACCTCGACCTCCTACCCCCCTCCGCGCCCAACCAGCCTTGGGCATTTCGAATGGAGGGAATCCCGATCCGCGCAGGTTTGTCTTTGCCTTCGAACAGCCGGGTGAAAGCACAGGGACAATTCGGGCCCTTGGGCACCCCGATCGAAGACGATGTCGGAATCCCGCTGCGCGCCGACTGGCGCGCCGACCAGGCATCCTTGGAAGACCTGTTAGGGTTGTTATTCGGCGATGACTTCGGCGTGCGAGCCGACGCTTCGTTCGAGGGACATTTGGTCGGCACGACCTCTCTGCTGCGTCTTTCCGCCAGCGCCGAGATTCACAATCCGCACCGTTGGGATTTGCCGGCACCCTCCTCGGACCTCCCTGGCGGAGTTCATGCTGCCATGGCCGGAATCGTCGATCTGGAAAACGCATCTCTGGAGCTCACTTCACTGAAAGTCCCCCTGGGGGAAGGGGCTGTCACGCTTCGGGGACGAGTCGAAGACCTGCTGGGGGCGCCTCGTTCGCAGTTGG
This sequence comes from Terriglobia bacterium, assembly GCA_041485545.1. GTDB lineage: Bacteria > Acidobacteriota > Terriglobia > 2-12-FULL-54-10 > 2-12-FULL-54-10 > DATMAF01. The sequence goes on along the minus strand of JBGPJR010000040.1, from coordinate 3,345 downwards.
AAGCCACCGTGAGCGAGCTTCCGCTTCCTGCCGTGGCAGAGATCGCCCGCCGTTTCATTCCCCAGTGGGACAGCCGCATCGCTGTGCAAGGGGTGCTGGATGGGCACCTGCAAACGGCCGATCTTGGCGGCGGTGTGTGGGGTGACATCCGGGTTCGTGACGCTGCTCTCCAAGATGTAAAGGAACCGCGCGAGATTCGCTTCTCTGATTTTTCCGTGGTATTGCAAGGTCGTACGGGGTCGCTCGGGCCGCTGGACGCGCTTCTGGAGCAGGGCGCGCCCATTCAGGTCACCGCCCGCTGGGATTCTTCGAACGGGTCATCGCAAGTGCGCTTGAGTGCGCCCGACATTCCGTTGCCCATTTTGTTCGATTGGGCGCAATCGTTTGGCGTCGGCACGCGCGAAATCTGGAACACCGCCGTGGAGCGCCCTCGTCAGGGAAAACTCGCCGCACGATTGAGCCTCACGGCCCGTGTGGGTGCAGAGCCTCAGATGGCGGGGTCGGTCGGGATCTCCGATGCCGTTTTCCATTTCTCGAGCGGGCTCAGCGAGCCGGTGGTAGTTTCCTCCGCCCGGCTGCAGTTCCTCAAGAACCGGGTCCAGGCAGACTCCATTGATGCCACGCTGGGGGCGCTTGAACTCCGCGGATCGCTGGTGGCGGATTGGATATCAGCGGGGTCGCAGTCTCCTGCGCTGCCGGCACCGCACGCACTGATCTCCACGATCACCTTTCGCCTGGAAGCGCCCGAGGTTGACATTCGCGGACTGAGCGGCCTGTTGCCTTCCCCGCCGCAGCCCAGCCTTTTTTCCTGGTTTGCCGGAGAGCAATCCCCGTTCCCGTCACTGGCCGGGTGGCCCACGGTGCGAGGAACGTTGGAAACGCCTTCCGTCCGCTACGGCGGGTTGGAGTGGAAAGATGTCGCTGCCTCGATTTCCCTGCACGACCAGCAAGTGAACATCAGCGGGTTTTCCGGCACGCTGGCGGGAGGAACGCAGCAAGGAAGCGCCACCATCTCCTTGGCAACGGGGACGCCTGCGTTCGCTCTGGAGAGCCGTTATGCGAATCTGGACTTGGACAAATTGACCGAGGAGTCGGCGCAATGGAAGGGCCTGTTTGCCGGCAAACTGAGCGGGGATCTGCGGCTCTCCACAAGCGGCCGGAGTTGGAATGAGCTTCTTGCCAATTGGACCGGGGCGGGCCAAGCGACCGGCCGTGCCGTCACCATTCATGGAGTGCAGTTGACCAGCGACACCGAATCCGGACCGGACAGCACAACGCGCTGGGCGTCCTTTTCGTCGGAATTTCAGATTGCGAAGCAGCAGCTCCGCATCACCGAGATGACGGCAACCCCCACTCCGTCGGAGAACGGGCTACCCCGCCCCACTCCGCCATCGGTTTGGCGCATCAGCGGAACGGTGGGTTTCGATCGCACCCTGGATCTGACGGTACAGCCGACCGCGGGGCACGGCTTCTCTTCCCGGATTGCCGGGACGCTGCTGGAGCCGCGCGTTTCGCGCATCACGGGCCTAGCGAATGCAACCGCCCCGGATGCATCCCTTGCTCGCGAGTGAGCGTCCTATGGTCATGACTGTTATTCAGCGACTTTCCCACACCGCCCATAGGGCAAGCCGGATGATGCTGGCGCTCTGTCTTTTGTGCTCCGCGGATTTCCCGCTCCCGCTCGCGGCGGCGAGTGCTCCAGCGGCCTTGTCACAGGCCGCCGCGCGCTCCGGCGCAGATAAGCTGCGCAGCATTCAAGAGGGCTCGCTGGCCCGCAGTGCCGCTGTGGTTCGGATCAGCGAAGAGGAAGCCAATTCGTACCTGGAGTATGAACTGGCCTCCGAGTACCCGCCGGGCTTGAACCAAGTTCGCCTGCAGTTTACGCCGGGCCATCTGCAAGGAACCGCCGACGTGGATTTTGACAAGGCCAAGCAGGCTTCCCGCAGCCCCTCGAACGGTCTGATGGACTATCTCTTCTTTGGCGTGCACACCGTGACCGTGGACGGCAGTTTCTCCGCTGTCAACGGCATCGGCCATTTCGATCTGGAGACGGTTTCGCTCGACGGAGTGGTGTTACCGGAGTCGTTGGTCAATTACCTGATCGAGCGGTTTCTCCTGCCCCACTATCCGGCGCTGGCCATTGACCGTCCCTTTCCCCTACCGTTCTCCATTGACCGAGTGCAGGTGGAGAGGGGCGGCATTACCCTGGCAGGACGTGCTATACCAATCGCGTCTAGCCCGTGGAATCCCGCCTAGAGTTTACGCGCGCCAGGAACCCGTGACTGGACTCCTCTATGACGAAGCCTTTCTGCGGCACTTGCCCCGCGACACCACCCATCCGGAATGCCCCAACCGGTTGATTGCAGTTCGAGAGCGCCTGCGACAGGCAAGCTGGGCGGCCTCGCTGGTTCCGATCCCTGCTCGCGAGGCCACAGAGACAGAGCTGCGCCTGGTCCATGATCCGGCTTATCTAGCATTGCTGCAGCGGGAGATCGCCCATGTCCGGGATGTGTGCGAGCTGAGCACGGGCGACACGCTAATTTCGCGCGATTCGCTGCAGGTCGCGCGCCTGGCCGCTGGCGGCGTTTTGGCGGCGGCGGACGCTGTGGCGAGGGGAGAAGTCCGGAACGCCTTTTGCGCCGTACGACCTCCCGGTCACCACGCCACGCCGCACCGCGGAATGGGTTTCTGCATATTCAACCACGTTGCGATTGCCGCCCGATATCTGCAAAGGGCTCACGCCATCCAGCGCGTGCTCATCGTGGACTGGGACTACCATCACGGCAACGGCACACAGGACATCTTCTATGAAGACGGCTCGGTCTTCTACTTCAGCACCCACCACTACGGCGCCTATCCCGGCACGGGCGCTCCGCACGAAACAGGAGCCGGTGCCGGCCAAGCAACAACGTTGAACGTGCCGCTTCCCGTCGGCGCATCAGACGCCCAAATCCTCTTGGCGCTCGAAACCAGGCTGATTCCCGCGGCGCAGGCGTTCCGTCCCGACTTCCTTCTCATCAGCGCCGGGTTCGATGCCATGCGCGGCGACCTGCTGGGGTGTTTTGACGTCACGCCGCAGGGCTTTGCGGCAATGACCCAACTGCTTCGCGACTTCGCAGACCAACACTGCGGCGGAAAGATCGTCTCCGTGCTGGAAGGAGGCTACCGGCTCGACGGCCTGGCCGAGTGCGTCGCGGCACACTTGGAGGTTCTGCAAAGCTAGTCGACCTCTCCCGTTCGGGCCGCGGCCGTGCTAAGATATTTCCTTTCGAAGCGAACGGCGATGGAGTTCGCCGGAACTGCCCGGCTAGGGGGCTGATGACTCCTGGGAAATCCCGGGAGTTT
>JBGPJR010000039.1:0-10282 GCA_041485545.1 Terriglobia bacterium | reverse complement strand
GATACATGAGGTTCAGATACGCCATGGCATCGTCGTAGTCGGGGCGAAGCTCAATCGCCTTGTTCAGCATGGTGATGCCGTCCGCTACCGTGTCCCAGTTCTTGGTATGCAGATCAGCGCAGACCTTCTTGTCTTTCAAAGGCTCAGTCGGCTTCAGTCCCAGCTTGGCACGCGCTTCGGCACGCGGCTGAAACGACTTCGTCCAGTCGATCACGCCCACGGAGTAGTAGGCTTCGGGATTTTCCGGGTCCAGTTGGATCTGCTTCTTATAAAACTCCTTGGCGTCATCCCAGCGCTTCATCTGGAAGTAGAGGCTCGCGATCCCCGCGATGCTGCCGAGGTTCTGGGGATCCGCCTGCAGAACCTTTTCAAATTCGGCAATGGCCTGCTCGCCCACCTGCAAGTTCTCTTCTGCCTGCGAGCCCGGTACATATTGATTCGCATAAGCGGTCGCCAGATAGAGCCGGGCGTTGAGCAGCGTCGGGTCCAGCTCGGTCGCCGCCTTGAAATGCTCCACGGCGTCCTTGTACCTCACCGCGCGGAAGGAAACCACCCCTTTATTGAGCTCATCTCTGGCTTTCAGCTTGTTACAACCGGTGGAAACCAGGAGCACACCCATCGCGAGCGCGAAGGCCCCTCTTCTGGCTCGTCTTGATAAGTTCATCTCTTACCTCTCCACACGAAGTTCGTCCCTGCAACACTCCGTCGCGGGGAATAGTCTGTGTGATCTGCATCACACGGATTGGGATCGCCAGCGACGCTCCGCTAGTTCCCTTCCTCAATCTGTTGGGTGATGAGGCCGATCTTGTCTATACCGGCGCTTTTGGCAATATCAATCACCTCCGCCACGGCCCCGAAGATCACGTCTGGGTCGCCCTTTACGAACATCGTCCGGTCGGCCCGTGTCTTAAAGATCTCCTCCAACCGCTGCCCCAGGAACGGCTTTTCTACCGGGTCCTGGTTGATTTTCAGGTTTCCGGCCGCGTCCACCGACACCACCACGGTTCGTACATCGGGTTCATTCTGCTTGTCCTTGTTGGGATTCGGCTGCGGCACCATGGCGTCCAAACCCTTCGGCGTGCGCGGCTGGATGACCATAAAGATAATCAGCAGCACCAGCAAAATATCGATCAACGGAACGATATTCGGGGTGGCCTTCACTCCCTTTTTCCCGCCGACATCCATTCCCATATGATCCTCCTAATTCAAGAAAACAACCCCTGGCTCGCCCGCGCTCCGGCGGCGAACGGGACACTCCAGCTTCCCGACTCGCAGCCGGGAAGCGCAGTAGTTCTCACCCTAAGGGAGCCCTACCAGCCTGCGATCTTCCACCTTCTCCGTGATCAGCCCGAGTTGGTCCACGCCCGCCGACCGGACTTCATCCACCACATCCACGACGGTTTTGTACTTCGCCCGCACGTCACTCTTGATGTACACCGTCTTGTCCACTTTGTTCGCAATCCGGTCCTGCACCTCTGCCTGGATCCGGTCCAGGGTGAACTGATCTGAGCCCAGGAAGATCCTGCCGTCGCGCGTGATGGCAACCACCACAGCATCTTCGCGCTCGGCATCCTGCATCGCGCGCGCAGAAACGGCCTTGGCCAGGTCTACGCTGACATCCCGCTGCAACATGGGTGTGATCACCATAAAGATGATCAGCAGCACCAGCATGATGTCGCACATCGGAACGACGTTCGGCTCCGAGTTGACCTCCGTCAGCTGTTTCCCGAATAACATTTACTTTCTCCCTGCGCCGGCACTGCGTTTCACAAAATAATCAATCAGCTCGGAAGCGGAGTTGTCCATCTCGACGTCAAAGGACTCCACCTTGGAGGTGAAGATGTTGAAGACCCACACTGCGGGCACCGCGACAAACAAGCCCAGGGCCGTGGTTACGAGCGCTTCGGAAATACCGCCCGCAACCGCAGCCAGACCGGTCGCCGCCGACGCTGCGATTCCGCGGAAGGCATTAATAATTCCGAGCACGGTTCCGAACAGTCCGACGAAGGGAGCCGTCGCGCCAATCGTGGCCAAGCCGCTGAGCCCTCTCTTCAACTCGGCGTGCACGATCGCGGAAGCCCGGTCCAGCGCCCGCTTGGACGCTTCAATGTCCTCGCTGGTAATGGCTGCGGCCTGATGGGCCTGAAACTCTTGCAGGCCCGCGGTAACCACCTTCGCCAGATGGGACTTCTTGTGGCGTTCCGCAATTCGGACGGCCTCGTCGATTTTTCCTTCGCGCAAGGCCCCGGCTACCAGCGGCGCAAAGGTGCGGGACTGTTTGCGCGCCGCCGCAAAGGCCAGCCAGCGGTCAATCATCACGCCAATCGACCAAGCCGACATGATGAACAGAACGATCACCACCAGCTTTGCCGGAATTCCCATCGACCTCCACATCGAGAGAAAGTCGAAGCCCACTGCAGCTTCCTGGAACAACCACATACCAAACGCGTGCATGCCTGCCATTTGAATCCTCTCCTCCTGAGGGCTCCCCGCCCTGTTTGATTTCTCTTTGCGAGCGACACCGCGTAGAGCGCGTGCCCCTCGCTGGATTACTTCATACGATTACGATACGAAACTCGACAACCCCTTAGCCACCGAGAGTGAAGTTCACATCGATGGTGGTGACGACCTCTACTGCCACTCCGTTGAGCATGGTGGGCTTGTAGCGCCATTGCGCCACTGCAGCCTGTGCCGCCGGGATCAGCAAGGGATGCCCGCTGATGACCTTCAACTCCTCAATCACACCATCCTTATTGATCACCGCTTCCAGGCGCACCGTGCCCTGGATGCGCGCCTGACGCGCCAGAGGAGGATACACGGGCTTGGTCTGATTGAGTAGCATGGCCGCCTGCACCTGGCCTCCCACCCGGACGCGTTCCGGTGGGGGCGGCGGAGGCGGCGGCGCGGCAGCAATGATGCCACCCAGCACGCCCCCGGCGGACCCGCCGGGAATCCCGCCCGCGACTCCGCCCACCACTCCGCCCACAGGACCCGGGGGCGGTAGCGGCTCTTCCACGATCCTGGCCACCTCTTTCGGAATCGCCCGCGGTTGCACCATCTCTTGAGGCTGCTGCACAATGCGCGGGACCACCCGAATCTTTGGCGCGGGCGCCGGAGGAGGAGGCGGCGGCGGGGGCGGCGGCGGCGCCATCAAAAAGGTCATCAACTGGTGACGCGGCAGCGCCTCCGTGTAAATCAGCGGGATCAAAACCAGGATCGCGATCGTGATCGACTGGATGAGGAAAGAAAGGAAGACCGTCATCGGCTTCTTTGTCTTCATTCTCCCGCCGTAGTCCAGAAGGGAATCTTCAAACATCGCTCGTCTCTCCTGCCCTCCCGCGCCCGGACAGCGCGGGAGCATTAAAGTCACTCACCGTTCATCCTGTACAGCAAATAATACTGATCGGCCCCATAAACTCTGCTTATGACTTCTGCGGGCTGCTGTCTCAGTCTGCACCGTCCGTGCCTCGACAGACGGGCCATAGAGTAGTCCAGTTCGGGACGTTTGACAAGTGAAAATTCCCGACTCCAAATTCCGGCCGCTGGGGATTCCAACCAACCCCGCCGCTGCCACAAGGACCACTTCTGCCCGCGTGGAAATCACACTTTCGCTCTGGCGCCCACTTTGGCACGCTTGGCCTTGGGCCGCTCCCGATCGGCGGCGATCACTTCCGCTCCGCCCCTCTGACGGCGCCGGCCGGCATACTCCTGCCAGCTCACCACCACGGTGCTGGCCACGCTAATGGAGGAGTAGGTGCCGACAATAATTCCGACGACCAGGGTAAAGGCAAAGCCGCGCAGCACCTCTCCGCCCAACAGGAACAGGGAGAGCACCGTGAGAAAGGTCAGGCCGCTGGTCAGCACGGTCCGGCTCAAGGTCTGGTTGATGCTGCGATTGGCGATCTCGGTCATGCTTTCGCGCCGCATGAGCTTGACGTTCTCGCGGATGCGATCAAAGACCACGATGGTGTCATTGACCGAATAGCCGACCAGCGTCAAAAGCGCCGCAATCACCGTCAGCGAGATTTCCATATTAAAGATCGAAAGGAAACCCACCGCGATGATGACGTCGTGCAAGGTCGCCAGAACTGCTGCCACCCCGTAAATCCACTCGAACCGGAACGCGATATAGACCAGCATGCTGGCCAAGCCCAGCAGCGTCGCGTTCAGCGCCTGGCGCCGCAGCGCCGCCCCCACTTTGGGACCCACAATTTCCACGTTGCGGATCGCAAACGGCGGCAGCGAAAACTGATCCTGCAAAGCTTGCAGCACCGCCGGTGTCGCCCCCTGGACCTGGCGGAGATCGTCGAAGCTCCCCAGCAGGCCGCTCCGGGGAGGCGAATCCCGGAAGTCGACCAGGCGCTGGGCCAGCGCCGGGATCTGGTCGGCGGCGATCCCGGAGGCAAGCACCGCCTCGGATTCGGAAAGCCGCGCTGCCACGCTGGCCGCGCTCACCTCATTAAAGTTCTGTTTGTCTCCGCCGCCGAATTCTTTACGAAGGGCGGCCAGGATGGCCTGCCGACCAACGTCCAGCTGGGCCTCTTCCGTCTGCTGAATATCCAGCCCAACCAAGATCTCGTGATCCGACTCCGGCCCGTAGCGCTGCAGCGTGCTGTCCCCGAGTCCTTCGGCTTGCAGCGCGGCCCGCAGCCGTTCCAAGGAAGGAGCCTCCAGAAACTTCACATAGATCTGGGTTCCTCCCCGGAAATCGATGCCGTAGCGCGGTCCCCCCCTGGCCAGCAGGGACAAGATGCCCACCCCGCTCAGCACGAAGGACAGCCCGATGAAGAACCACTTCTTGCCCAGCCAGTTGATTTTGGGATTACGAAACAGCTCCATTACTCGGCTCATCACCCGCCGGGCCGGATTGCGTTCCGCCGCCGGGCTCCATCCCTTCTATTTGGACACCATCCCAGTCGAAAAGTTCCGGATCCCGATCCGGAACGAAGCAATTCCTAAATGCTCAGCTCGGACTGGCGAGGCCTGCGCGCAACAATGTAGTCGAACAGGAAGCGGGAAACGAAAATGCCCGTGAACAGGTTGGCAGCCAACCCGATAGTCAACGTGACAGCAAAACCCTTTACCGGGCCGGTCCCGAACAGGAATAGGCAAAGGGCCGAGATGACGGTGGTCACGTGTGTATCGAAAACCGTCCGGAATGCTTTGCTAAAGCCCGCCGCGATCGCGGACACCACCGTCTTACTCGCCCGCAACTCCTCCCGGATGCGCTCGAAAACCAGCACATTGGTGTCTACGGCCATGCCGATGGTCAGGATCACACCGGCCATTCCCGGAAGCGTCAGTGTGGCGTGGACATAGGCCAGCGCGGCCAGCAGCAGGACCAGGTTCAGCACCAGCGCAACCACCGCATTCACTCCCGCGAATCGGTAATACACCAGCATGAACAACATGACCGCCAGCGAACCGGCCAGGCCCGCGACCACTCCCTCGCGGATCGAATCGGCTCCCAGCGACGGGCCCACCGTGCGCTCTTCCAGATAGCGCATGGACGCCGGCAGTGCCCCGGCGCGCAGCACCAGAGCCAGGTCGCTGGCGTGCTGCGCCACTCCCACGCCGGTGATGCGTCCCCGGTCCGTGATCTTGCTCTGGATCGTGGCCACCGACTGAATCCTTCCATCCAGGACCACCGCCAGCCGCTGCCCGATATTTTTTTCCGTAAAATCCCCGAACCGCCGCGCGCCGTCGGCCGTCAACTGGAAATCCACTTCCGGCCGCTGATTTTCATCGCGGCCAGGCTGGGCATCACGCAAGTCGCGCCCGGTTACGGCGGGAGCCCGGGTAACGACGTACCATTGCAGCACGGGCGCGGTCGACGTAGCTCCTTCCGGCGTCTCGATCGACTCCAGCAATTCCGTTCCCGGCGGCAGCACGCCCGCTCGCGAGGCCAGCGCCTCCTGCCGGGAGCCATACGGGCCGTCCTGCACCTGCTTGATCTCCAGCAATGCCGTGGTCTGCAGAATCTCTTTCACGCGCTGGGGGTCGTCCACGCCGGGCAGTTGCACCAGAATTTCGTAGTCGCCCTGTCCGCGCTCCTGAATGGTAGGTTCGGTCACTCCCAGCTTGTCAATGCGGTTTCGGATGGTCTCCACGCTCTGTTGCAGGGTGCGGTTCCGAAGGTCCGCGAGCACCGATGCGCGCAACGTCAACTGATAGGCGTTTTCCTGGGGAGTCAGCAGCCAGTTCGGCTCCGATTCTTCCACCGCCTGCCGGAATGCGCTGGTCTGCTCCACCGGCACGCCCTCGATCCGGATGCCTCCCTCATCGAGCAGTTCCTTGGCATCGACGCGGGTGATGGCGGCATAGGTGATCTGGCGCTGGTCCAGAGCCTGTTTCAGGCGCTCGATGGTCTGGTCCGCCTCCGAGTTGATCGCATCGTTCACCATCACCTGCAAGACCAGGTGCGTGCCTCCGCGCAGGTCCAGGCCCAGCGCAATGCGGTCGCTGATGTTCTTGCGCAAGGCGGCCATACTGGTGGGCAGGCCCAAGATACCGTAGACGCAGATCAAGAGGATGGCCGCTATAAACAGTGCTTTTTTTGCGAGGTTCGAGCGCATCGGACGAGTTCCCTATTTTCCGCCGGCCCGCACCTGGATCCGGCCGCGAGGAGGCTGCTTACTTGGGCTCCTCGGTCTGTTCCAGCGCCGCTACGGCGCTCCGCAACATCTCCAGCTTGGTCTGTTCCGGGGGAACGCGCAACACGATGTAGTCATCCCGTAGGCTGACGATGGTGCCGTGGATCCCGCTGCTGGTGACGACCCGGTCTCCATTCTTGAGATTGCCCAGCATCTCTTGCTGCTGCTTCCGCTGGCGCTGATTCGGCAGAAACAGGACGAAATAGAAAACCGCAATGATAGCCAGGAGCGGTAAAAAGCTGAGGTAGGAGGATGCCCCCGAACCAGCCTGCAACAGAATCAGCGCCAGCAGCAATCTTTCCCACTCGCTTCCTGATGTCGCGGCGAGCACACAACCCAACCGGACGCGCCAAGGCGCTAGGGTACTTCCCCTTGGACCTGACGGGTAAAATCAGAGAGGAAGCGGTCAAACTCGCCAGCCGCAATAGTTTCCCGTATCCTCCGCAGGGTGTCAAGATAAAAAAAGAGGTTGTGGTAGGTGTTCAGAATCCCTCCGAGCATCTCGCCGCTGACAAACAGATGCCGTAGGTAGGCGCGGGAATATCGCCGGCAGACTTTGCAGTTGCAGCGCTCGTCCGGCGGCCTGTGGTCCTGTGCGAAACGAACCTGCCGGATGTGCAATCGCCCTGCGGAGGTAAACAGCAGCCCGTTACGGGCATTGCGGGTCGGCAGCACGCAGTCCATCATGTCAACTCCCAACGCGACGTAGCGCGGCAACTCCTCCGGCAGGCCCACGCCCATCACGTAGCGAGGGCGCTCCTGCGGGAGGCCCTCTTCGGTAGCCGCGACGAGCTCATAGGTCAGGGGCCGCGCCTCGCCGACCGACAGCCCGCCGATGGCGTAGCCGTCAAAGCCCATCGAGACCAGCTCCGCGGCGCAACGCCGCCGCAGCTCCGGAAAGGTCCCCCCTTGCACGATGCCAAACAGGGCGGTTCGCTGCGCGGCCCCCGATGGATGCCGCAGCTGCTGACGGGCTAGGAGGCTCCGCTCCGCCCAGCGCAAAGTCCTCTCCATGGACTTGCGGGCCTCCACTGCACCGGCCGGGAACTCGGTGCATTCGTCGAGCACCATCTGAATGTCGGAACCGAGCGCCGCCTGAATCTCCACGGCCCGCTCGGGCGTCAGCCGGTGCAAGGAGCCGTCCAGGTGCGAGCGAAACTCCGCGCCGTCTTCGGTCAGCTTGCGCAGCCCCCTCAGGCTGAAGACCTGAAAGCCCCCGCTATCGGTGAGGATGGCGCGCGGCCACGCCATGAAGCGGTGCAGCCCTCCCATTCCCCGAATGGTCTCTTCTCCCGGCCGCAGGTAGAGGTGGTAGGTGTTGGCCAGGATGATCTCCGCTCCCAGTTCTTCCAGCTGGTCCTGGGAGAGGCCCTTCACCGTGCCCAGCGTGCCCACGGGCATGAAAACCGGCGTGTGCACCCTGCCATGCGGAGTTTCCAGCAGCCCGCAGCGCGCTTTGGTATGCGGGTCGCGGGCGGTGACGCGAAATTCCAGGGAAGAAGACGAACCGGCGGGGGACGGCTGCGCGCTAGCTTCGGAAGCGGCGGGCGGCCCGCTCATGCCACGGCCTCAGAATAGATTTCCAGTACCTGCTGGACGGAGCGCTCCCAACTGAAGCGGCTGATCCGCTGCCGTCCCCGCACGCGCAGTTGTTCCCGCAGCTCTTCGTCGAGCAGCGCGCGGGAGATGCCGCGGGCGATCTCAAAAACGTTTTCAGGTTCCACCAGCAGAGCCGCGTCGCCCACCACCTCGGGAAGCGAGGAGACATTAGAAGTAACGACCGGAGTGCCCTGCGCCATCGCTTCCAGCGGAGGCAGCCCAAAGCCCTCGTAGAGCGATGGGAAGACAAACACCTCGGCGGCCTGGTAGAACACGCGCAGAATCTCGACCGGCACGTACCCCAAGAAGCGAACATCTTCCTGCACGCGGCTGCGGATCACAGAGCGGCGCAGGTCGGGGTACTCGCTCAATTCATCGCCCACGATGAGCAGCTTGAGCTTTCCATAGACCGGATGCGAACGCAGTTCGCCTTTTACGACTGCGAACGCCTCCACCAGCCGCGGCAGATTCTTCTGCGGGCGGGCGCTGCCCACATACAAAAGGAAGGGATCCGTCACCCGGTAGCGCTCCAGCACCAGCTGTTGTTCTTCGCGGCGGCCGCTCTGTACAAAACGCTCGTCGATGGCGTTTTCGATCACGGTGATGCCACTTGAGGGGATGCCGAACAGATTTTCGATATCGCGCTGCGTGGCCCGGGAAACTGCCAGGATGCGCTCGGCGCGCCGCAGCGTGCGCCGCACCATGCGCCAGCGCGCTTTCTGTCGCCAGCCGGAACGGCGGGGATAGAAGAACTCCGCCAAATCGTGAACCGTTATGAGATACCGGCAGGGAACCAGCAGGGTTTCCCGCAGATAGGGGATGTGCAGCAGGTCCGCCGCGCTGGACTGCAGCAAGCGGTGCAAACGCAGGTCCCCCCGCCAGGCGCTGGGGTGATCCTCCCAGGCCACTACGCGAAAGTTGTCGGGCAGCAGCGCGGCGCGCGCGACCTGCTCCTCTCGCCCGAGCAGCGTGTACTGGTTCTCCGAATCGCTCGCCGCCAGCGTCCGGACCAGATTCCGGATGTAGGTGCCGACCCCGAAATCCTCAATGCGCCGGACGTCGATTGCGATCCTCATGGATTTCGGTTATCCATTGGGCAGTGGAGGGGTTGGCCGAGTGCCTCCGCTACCCCGAAACACGCCAGCGGTAGAGCGGGAACCGCTCACTCAGCTCCAAAACCCCGCGGCGCACCTGGGCGATCCTGGCTTCGTCCTGGGGGTTGCGCAGGACCTCCGCAATCCACGCGCCGATGCGGCGCATTTCCGGCTCCTTCATGCCCCGCGTGGTCACGGCAGGCGTCCCAACACGGATGCCGCTCGGGTTCATGGGCGGGTTGGTCTCAAACGGGATGGTGCTCCGGCTAATGGTGATATGCGCGCTGTGCAGCGCGTTTTCCGCTTCCTTTCCGCGCACGCCCTTGGAGAACACATCGACGACGAACAAGTGCGTGTCCGTGCCTCCGGAAACCACGTGGAAACCTTCCTGAATCAGGACCTCCGCCATCACCCTGGCATTGGAAGCGATCTGCTGCTGGTATTGCCGGAACTCCGGCTGCATAGCCTCCCGGAAGCAGACCGCTTTGGCCGCGATGATGTGCATCAGCGGGCCGCCCTGCATGCCAGGAAACACAGTTTTGTCGATGGCCGACGCGAGGGACGCTTTGCAAAGGATCAAGCCGGCGCGAGGGCCGCGCAGCGTTTTGTGCGTCGTGCTCGTCACGATGTCCGCGTGCGGCACCGGGCTGGGGTGAATGTCCGCAGCAACCAAGCCCGCAAAGTGCGCCATGTCCACCATCAGCATTGCGCCCACGCGGTTGCAAATCTGGCGCAGGCGCGGAAAATCAATGATGCGGGAGTAAGCGCTGCCGCCCGCCACAATCAGTTTGGGCTTCTTCTCGACGGCCATCTTCTCGAGCTCGTCGTAGTCAATGGTCTCCGTCTCCTTGCTGACGCCGTAGGGAACGAACTGATAGGTCTTGCCGGAAAAATTCACCGGGCTGCCATGCGTGAGATGACCGCCATGAGACAAGT
>JBGPJR010000038.1:0-10386 GCA_041485545.1 Terriglobia bacterium | reverse complement strand
GTAGAAACCCCTCCTTAATCTCCCGATGTGGCGGCTGGCATACGATGCTTTCCGGCCGCCCGACAACTCGACCTCCTGCCGAAGCAGGAGGCAGCGCGCTGGTACGTTCAGGGCAATACTCCAGGCGTGCGAGGCTCGACGAACGACGCAGCGGAATGCTAGGATAGGAGCGGTTGAGCCGGAACGATTAACCGAATCTGAATTCCAAGGAGACTATGCGGAAGGCAAGACCACAACCCAAGGAGAGAAAAGAAAAGCCCGAGAATGTTAAAGAAGAAGGAATTGAAGTCGGCGGAACGGTGATCGAGAAATTTCCCGGCGGGATGTTCAGCGTGCAGCTGGAGCAGAAGCAGCTCGTGCTGGCGCACCTCTCCGGACGCCTGCGCAAGAACCGCATCCGCATCCTGCCGGGGGACCGTGTAACAGTCGAACTCTCTCCCTACGACCTGACGCGCGGGCGCATCACCTATCGTTTCCGATAAGCACCCCAATCGTGGAGAGCACATGCTGCGATGGCTGATTTTCGACGCGGACGACACGCTGTGGGAAAACAACATCTACTTTGAACGGGCGGTGGAGGAGTTTCTGGAGCTGCTCCATCCCATCGCGGCCGACCGCGGCGCGGTGCGCGAGCTGCTGCGCGCAGTGGAGCGCGAATGCATCCCCAGGGGAGGGTACGGGACGCGCAACTTCGTCTACGCGTTGAAGGAAACCTACTGCCGCCTGTACACGGGCAACGACGGGGCGAGTTACTTGCTCGCCATCGAGCAGATCGGAGAACGCCTCTTCCACCACCCCATCGACGTGCGCCCCGGCGTTGCGGACACGCTGCCGCTGCTGCGCGACGGGCATCGCCTGATGCTGTTTTCCAAGGGAGATTTTCAGGAGCAGTGGGGGAAGCTGGAGCGATCCGGCTTGCGCAGCCACTTTGACCGCGTGATCATCGTGGAGGAAAAAGACACTCCCGCCTACCACACCCTCATCCGCGAGCACGATCTGCCGCCCGAGAGAACCTACATGATCGGCAACAGCCCCCGCTCCGACGTGGCGCCCGCCCTGGCGGCCGGACTTTGGGCCGTGTTCCTGCCGCATCCCAATACCTGGGATTACGAGGACCACCCCGTGGAGCATCACCCGCGCCTGCTGCGCGCGGAATCGTTCGCCGACCTGCCCTCGCTGCTGGCCCAGCAGCACAGCGCGGCGGCGCCTACCCCGGCATAGCCGTTCTCGAGAACGGTCCCGACGCTTAGGCTGGATGGGGAGTTTCGATCTCTTTGCGGATGCTGTCGAGCACGCCGTTAATAAACAGCACCGATTCTTCTGCCGAAAATTTGCGCGCAATCTCCAGCGCTTCGTTGATGACCACCACGGGGGGGGTCTCCCGGCAGCGGGTCAGCTCATACACGGCCAGGCGCAGAACGTTGCGGTCCACGGCCGGCATGCGCTCCAAACGCCAGTGCTCGGTGTGACTGCGAATCATCTGATCTATCTCGGCCACGTTCTCAGCCGTTCCACAGAACAACTCATTCGCCAGAGCGCGCAGCGACTCGTCCTCCAGCCACCGCGTGTTGGACCAGTACAGTTCCTGAACCAACGCAGGAACGTCTTTCCCGAGATCCCACTGGAACAGCATTTGCAGCGCGCACTCGCGCGCCTTGCGCCGCGACGACATAGATGATACCGAAAGGCGAACCCACGTCGGGTGATGACTCGCTGTGGCTAACACTGCGCCAGGGAAGAAAACCCTTACCGCTCGGAGCGCTTACGGGTGGTGCTAGCGGCTCCCCGCGTTTTCCCGCTGTTCTTTCCCCTGCTCTGGCCCCTGCTCTGGCCGCTGATCTTGCGCATCAGGTTGGCCATCTCGACCGCGGTCATGGCGGCTTCAAAACCTTTGTTGCCGCTCTTCAGGCCAGCGCGGTCGACCGCCTGCTCCAGATTCTCGACTGTGAGAATCCCGAAGCCCATCGGGACCCCCGACTGCAGTGCAGCATGCGCGACGCCGCGCGAGGCCTCCGCGCTGACGTATTCGAAGTGCGGCGTCTCGCCACGGATCACGGTGCCGAGGCAGACCAGCGCATCGTAGCGCCCGCTTTCGGCCAGGTGCCGCGCCGTAACGGGAATTTCCATCGCTCCCGGCACGCGCACCACGTCAATGGCTTCGGACCGAGCACCCGCGCGTTCCAGTGCGTCGAGCGCTCCATGGAGCAGCCGCTCGGTCACGAAGGAGTTGAAGCGACTCACCACGATGGCAAAGCGCAATCCCGCCGCGGTGAGCTCCCCTTGCAGCTCGCGATGCTTACGTCCCTGATTCGCTGCCGCCATGAGTTGATTCCCCGAACCCTCACGAGCCCGTAAAGCGCGCGGGCCGCTTTTCTAGGAATGCCGTGGTCCCTTCGCGCATGTCCGGAGTGGCAAAGCAAAGCCCAAACAGCACGCTCTCCAAGAATAACCCCTGCTCAAGCGGCTGCTCCAGTCCCTCCCGAACCGCCTGGAGCGAATAGCGTACCGCAGTCCGGCTGCTCGTCAGAATCTTCCCCGCCACCTCGCGCGCCGCAGGCAAGAGCCGCTCGGGCGGCACGACCTGATTGACCAGGCCCCAGTCCAAAGCCACATCGGCCGGCACCGGCTCACCGGTCAGGATCATCTCCAGAGCACGGCCCTTCCCGATCAGCCGGGGCAGCCGCTGCGAGCCGCCGTAACCGGGCAGGATACCGAGCTTGACCTCGGGCTGGCCAAGCTGCGCGTTCTGGCTGGCGATGCGCAGCGTGCAGGCCAGGGCCAGCTCGCAGCCTCCGCCCAGGGCATAGCCGTTGATGGCCGCGATGACGGGCTTGCCCATCTGCTCCAGGCGCCCGATCACCGTGTGCACGCGCCGGGCGTGCTCCTGGGCCTGCACCGGAGAATAGGTGTTCAGTTCCCGGATGTCCGCGCCGGCGACAAACGCCCGATCCCCGGCGCCGGTGAGAATCACCGCGCCCACATCCTGGTTTTCCTGCAAGGTCTGCCAGCAGTGGTCCATTTCCTCCACGGTCTTGGCGTTGAGCGCGTTGCGCACCTGAGGCCGGTTCACGGTTACCGTTGCGATGCCCTCGCGGAGCTCCACGAGCAGGTTCTCATACATCATGCTTCCGCTGCCTTTCACGCGCCAGCCGCGCCCCTGCGATCCGGCCTAAATCTGATGAATCTGTTCCAGCGCCTTCGGCGCGTTGGGGTCCGAGTAATCGTAAAAGCCCTTGCCGGTCTTGCGCCCGTGCCAGCCCGCCAGCACCAGCCGTTTCAGCAAACCCGGCGGAGCGAAACGCGCCTCGCGAAACTCCTCAAACAAGCTGTTGGCGATGTAATAGGTGGTGTCCAGCCCAATAAAGTCGAGCAGCGTGAAGGGTCCCATGGGATGCCCGCAGCCGAGCTGCATGGCGCAATCCACATCCGGAATCGTGCCCATCCCCTGCTCCAGCGCCCGGATGGCGTCCAACAAATACGGAATCAACAACCGGTTCACAATAAACCCCGGCCGATCCGAGGTGCGCACCGGAGTCTTGCCCAGGCGGCGCACGAAATCGACCGCGGTCTCGAAGACCTCGTTGTCGGTGGCCAGCGTCCGAATGACTTCCACCAGCTGCATCACCGGAGCCGGGTTCATGAAATGAATCCCCACGAAACGCTCCGGCCGTCCCGTGGAGAGCATCATCTCGGTAAGGGAAAGAGAGGAGGTGTTGCTCGCCAGGATGGCGTGCCGCGGCAGGATGGGATCGAGCGAGCGCCACAGCTTCTTTTTCTCTTCCAGGTTTTCGATCACGGCCTCGACGACCAGGTCGCAATGGGCCAGGCGCGCGCGCTCCGTCGTGGGGCGCAAGCGCGCACGAACGGCCGCCCGCTCTTCCGGTTTCAACAACCCCTTCTGTAGCTGGCGATCCAGGCGCTTCTCCATGTCGGCTACGCCGCGCTCCAACAATTCCTGGCTGACCTCCACCACGACGGTCGGAAAGCCCGCTGTCGCCACGACCTGCGCGATCCCGGAGCCCATTAAGCCGCAGCCGATCACCCCGACTTCGCGAATCTCCACGCCGTTCCCCATCTGCTCTGTGCGAATTCCATCGCGATCTACTGCGGCAGCGCCGGGGGCTCCAACAGCTTGACGGCGTCCGAACCGGACTGCCGCGCCGCATCCAGCGCCCACTCCAAACGATTGATCAGTTCCGTAATGCGATCCGTGCTGTCCATTCCTCCATCCCGGATGGCTTCGGCAACCCCGATGGTCACCAGCGGAGGCTCCTGATCGGTCTGCATGGCGGCAGAAAGGATCAGCTTCCGCATTTTGTCGGTGACCCCTGCGGCGTCCTTGCCGACAGCTCCGGGAAGGATCAGCGCCAGCGTGCTGACGTTGTATCGGACGGCCATGTCATTCTGTCGCAGGTGGGAGGTTACGGTGGGACAAAATTTCTCGACCAGGTCCCCCGCGCCTTTCCCCTTTTCCTTCTTCGGGAGGGGCGCCGCGGACGCGCTGGGAGCCTCTTTGCGGGAAAACTCCAGCAGCGCCGCCGAGAGCGGCGTCTTCTGTGTCCGCATCCGCTCGGCTTCCGAAAGCAGACAGGTCAGGTAGGACTCGCGGTGCAGCAGTCCGGAGCGCTCGTCGGTAACCGCCAGCGCCTTCATCAGATTCCGCAGGCGCACGTTGGCCACGGCCATCACAATCTGCTCGGCGAGCGCCTCCAGGCCCGCCAGGTCGTTCCCCTTCCACTTGCGCTGCTCCCCGCACTGCTCCAGCAGCAGGATGCCCATCTCCTGCTCGGCGTCGCGCAAGGGAATCGCCACCAAGGACTTCACCTGCAAGGCAGACAACGTGTCTTGCAAACCGGCCAGCGTTGGGGACTGGGAAACGTTTTCGGCAACCAGCGGGAAGTTCTTCCCTGCCAGCGCCTGTTGCAATCCCATGACCAGCTTGCCCAGCTTGGCCGGCTCCGACGGCGGCATTCCCGGCGAGATGTATTCCAAGGCCATACTCGGAGGGCGGTTGGGTGTGGCCAGGCCGGCCACGCAGCGGCTGACCTGCCAGAAACGTCCGATATCGTTCACAGCCGCAAACAGCACCGATTTGACGGTTCCCTGACGGGAGAGATTGCGGCTGATCTCGGAAACCTTTTTCAAATCGGCACGAAAATCACGCCCCTCCGCGGGCGCGGCGGGAGCCTGCGCCGGGTCTGGAGTGACGGGGGCAAAACCGGCGCGCTCCAATAGGCCCCGCAGCTCCTCGTTGTGCTGCTCCTCGCCTGGAAACAGCTTGCCAACGCGCTCCAGCCGTTCGCGCGCCTTGTCCTTCATTCCATATTGCAGAAAGATCTCGGCTTGCAGCATGAGATCTTTGAGGGGACTGCTGCCGCTATCCGGTCCCTGAGCCATCCCCCCGAGTTCGGACGAGCCCACCGCTGCCGTCGCCGCGGAGTCGCCACCCGAAACATTGCCCCCCAGGCGATTGCCCAGCTCCCGAAGCACGGAGGCATCCAGTTTCCCTTCCAACCGTTCCAGCTTCTCCGTACTCAGAGGGTTGTACGGATCCACCGTGATCACCCGCTCCAGCGCCTCGCCCGCCTTGCGAAATTCCCGCGCGGCAAAATGTAGATTGAACAGCGTGTCCAGGACGCTGGCCAGGGGAGCGTCCAGGTGCAGGCGATCCAGCACAATCGCCAGGCGATCCAGCACCGCGGTATCCTTGTGCTCCAGCTTGACTAGCCCTTCGGCCAGCCCGATCAGCTCCCTTTGCAACTGGTAGGAGCCGATATGTTCCTCCAGGCTCCGCAGCAAGCCCACGAGCGCCCGGTGGTTGTCCGCGGCGAGATACCCTTTGGCGATTTCCAGCAGGGCAGCGGCTGCCTGCGAGGAGCCCTCCAGGACCTGCCAATACAGCCCCTCCGCTTTCTCCAACTTCCCCTCGGCCAAGTAGGCCTGCGCCAGCAAGGCAGCGACTTCGCGGTCCTCCTCCGGAGCCGGCGGCTCCTCCCACAGAGCCAGAAGCTTGGCCGGATCGCCCGCCTTCAGATACACCCGAGCCAGCGCCAGCCGAGCGGCCCGATCCTGCGGACTCAATCGGCAGATTTCTTCCAGAGCCTCCGCACCTTCCTTCCACTTCCCGATGGGAATCAACAGATCCGCCAATTTGCGGTATGCGGCAATGGCGGCTGTGATATTCCCCGCTCGGGTCGCTGCGGCGGCCACCCGGCGGTTCAGGTCCAGCGAGCCGGGCTGCATTCGCACCAGCCCCTGCAAGCACTGCAGGACGATCTCGGGCTGTTGCTCGCCGGCAATCTCCATGACGCGGCGGTACTGCTCGACGGCCAGTTCCGGCTTCTGCTTCTCCAGCAGCTGCGCCGCTGCGATCAGCCGCGCCGGCTCCACCGGCCCCAGCATCTGCATCTTGCGAAGCAGTTCCGCAACCTTCTGCCCGTCCGTCCTTTCCAGCGCTTTCTCGTACAGAAACAGATAGCACTCGCGCGACTCCTTGGTCTTTCCGAGTCGCTGGTACAGCTCCGCTACCGTATACACGATGGCGTCGTTGGCAGGTTCCTCCTTCCAGGCCAGCAAGAATTCCGCGAGCGCTGCTGGCAGTTTCCCCTTCTGCAGCAACCGGTCGGCCTTCTCCAAATGCTTGTTCGCTACGGGCATGAAACCGTTACACCCAACTCCCCGGGCTGACGGTCTATTCTAGTGAATATCGGAGGTATCGTGTGAGGAATTTCGGCCATCCGCGTGGCGTTGCGGACCTGCCAGGGTACGTAGGAATGAGGGCTGAGCCCGGCGACAGGCGGCTGGCCCAGACTGGATTCCTCGCCTGCTCCGGATGTGGGACGGGAGTCCGAGGGGCTTCTGGTTGTTTTCTTCTTGACAGGAACACCCGGTCTTGGAGTACTATGTTAATGCAAATGATTTGCAATAAGTACACCCCCAACATGCCCCCGCCCACGGCCTCGTGCGCCGCACGGCAGCCTGCCATTTTAACTCCTTCCGGGCCGGGAACCAGAGAAAGGATGCCGCAGCGGTGTTTCAGTCGCTGATCATTACCCTGCGAGAAGGCGTGGAGGCCGCTTTGCTGATCGGCATTGCGGTGGCGTACCTAAACAAGTCCGGGCAACAACGGCAGGTACGGATTGTCTATCTGGCGCTGGCATCCGCCGTGCTGGCCAGCGTTGCCGGAGCCTTGGCGCTGGATCGCCTTTCCATCAGCCAGGAGGCTGTGGAAGGATGGATCCTGCTGGCGGCGGCGCTCTTCGTCGTTACCCTCCTCGTCTGGATGCATCGGACCGCACGGGGCATGACGCACCGCATCGAGCAGCGTCTGGAGGCCATCTCCTCCTGCGAAAAGACTTCCGCACTCGGCTTATTCTTGTTTGTCTTCTTAATGGTGTTTCGCGAGGGCGTCGAAACGGTTCTGATGCTCAGCGCCGTTTCGCTGAACACCTCAGACCTGCTGGATTTTTCCGGCGCGGTGATCGGGCTAGCCCTGGCCGTGGTTTTCGGGATTCTGTTTGTGCGCGGCTCGGTTCGGCTGGACTTGCGCCGCTTCTTCCACATCACGACCGTCATTTTGCTCTGCGTGGTGGCGCAGCTACTCATCAGCGGCTTGCACGAGCTGTCTGAGACGGGGGTCTTGCCCAGCAGCCGTTGGGAAATGGCCGTGATCGGCCCGGTGGTCAGTAACGCGGTGTTCTTCGTCATCGCCATTCTGGCCCTCGCCGCCTGGATGATTTTGTTTGACTGGCGCTCGCGTCAGGCAGCGCCCGCCGCGCCGCAGCCTGCCGAAGCAGCGGACCTTTCCGCGGTGCAGCGCCGCCAGCAGCGCTGGGTCCTCCAGCGAGAACGGCTTTGGGTCGCGGCCGTGGGGGTCTGCTCCTTCGTGTTCATCCTGCTCGTTACGGCCGAATACCTTTACGCGAAAAATCAGACCCTGCTGTCGCCGGCCGCTCCCGTACAGGCCATCGACGGAACGGTGCGCATCCCGGTCGATTCGGTATCCGACGGCACGCTGCACCGCTTCCTTTACCAAGGACCCCAAGGCACGGCGCGGTTCATGGTCCTCCGCGCGGGGGACCGCCTGGCCACGGCGCTTGACGCTTGTACCATCTGCGGCTCGTCCGGCTATTACCAGAGCGGCACGAACATCTTCTGCCGGAACTGTTCCGCGGCCATCTACGGTCCCACCATCGGGCTGACCGGCGGCTGCAATCCCATTCCACTTTCTTCCCGCGTAGAGGACGGCACGCTGCTGATCCGCGTGTCGGATTTGGCCGCCGCGGCGCCGTTGTTTCCTCTCGGCGAGTAGCTCCCCATGTTCTGGAAATTGGCAGGCGAACCGTTCCGGCGCCCTCGCAATCGTCGCCGCGCTTTGGCGGCTGTGGCCGCCATCGCTCTGGGCACGGCGATAGCCGCCGCCATGCTGAGCGTGGCGCTAGACGTTGGCGATCGCGTGGGCAATGAGCTCCGGTCGCTGGGTGCGAATATCGTGGTTTCACCGGCTGTGGATTCCCTGCCCGTGGAAATTGGCGGGACCGACTATCGCCCCGTTACCGAGGGGGCCTACCTTGCGGAATCCTCCTTGAGAAAGCTGAAGGAAATTTTTTGGCGCAACAACATCCTGGCCTTCGCTCCGTTCCTCTACGCGCCTGCGAATCTCCAGGCTCCGACAGGGCAGTCCGCTGCGACGACGGTAGCGGGCACGTGGTTTGACTATCCCCTTCTGCAAAGCAAGGAGGAAGAGTTTCACGCGGGGGTCCGCGCGCTCAACCCCACCTGGAAGCTGGAGGGGGATTGGCCGCACGATTCCGGGGCCGAGCCGCCGGAAGCCGTGGTAGGAAAATCGCTCGCCAGCACACTCCACCTGCGTCGCGGCGATACGATTCAGCTTGCGGTCATCGGTGCGCAGACTCCGGAGCCGTCGGATCGCTCTCCCCACGCCCTCCGCGTGAGCGGCATTCTCAGCACCGGCGGCGCCGAAGAGGAACAAGTGTTGGTGCCGCTGGCAGCACTGCAGGCCTGGACAGGACTCGCAGATAAGGTGCGCAAGGCGCAGGTCAGCGCGCTGATCAAGCCGGAGGACGAGCTGTCGCGCAAGAATCCGCAGGCCATGTCGCCCGCCGAATACGACCGCTGGTTCTGCTCACCCTATCTCTCCTCGATTGTTCACCAGATCGGCGACGCGCTTCCCGACACCACGGCGCGTGCGGTTCGCGAGGTTGCCGAAACGCAGGGCAGCGTGCTGGGCAAGCTCAACTTTCTGATGGCCCTGCTGGCCGCCGTGGCGTTACTCGCGGCGACCCTCAGCATCTCCAGCCTCGCCAGCCTCAACGTCCTGGAGCGCCGCCAGGAGATCGGCTTGATGAAGGCTATCGGTGCGCAGGATTGGCTGATCGGCTCGCTCTTTCTGGCTGAAACGGCACTGCAAGGCGTGCTGGGAGGCTTGTTGGGATTCGCCGGCGGGGAGTTTTTGGCGCAGCTCCTCGGACGGGTTCTGTTCGGCTCCGGGGTGACGCTCAACTGGTTGATCTTGCCGCCCGTATTGGCGATCGCGCTCGGTGTGAGCAGCATCGGCACTTGGGTCGCCGTGCGTCGCGCCGCGCGGCAAGACCCGGCCCATGTTCTGCAAGGAGTGTAGATGTCGCGCTCGCGAATGTTTCTGCGCATGGTGGGGCGCGCGCTGAGTGTGCGCAGTGGGAAGCTGCTGTTTGCCCTCGCGGCGCTCACCGTGGGGGCCGCGCTCGTCAGCACCTTTCTGAGTCTCTATCTTGAGATCCCTCGCAAGATCACCTCCGAGTTTCGTTCCCTTGGTCCCAACCTGGTGGTGGTACCGCGCAACGAGGAGCCCAGCCTGCCCGCCACGCTGGAAGAGCGCATCGCCGCTGCTGAGCCGCAGGCGGCGCGCCTGCCGTGGTTGTACGCGGTTGGGAAAGTCGCAGGAGAAGATGTCGTGCTGGGGGGCACCAATTTCTCAGCGATTGCGCTCGCGCACCCCACTTGGCAGGGCCTGGCCCCGGACCCGCCGTCGCAGGGCGCGCTGCTGGCGGGCGAGAAGGCCGCCGCCCATTTTGGATGGAAGCCGGGAGACGCGGTCACGATTGCCTACGCCGAGCAGCAACTCACCTTGCCGCTCGCGGGAATCCTCTCCAGCGGCGGCAGCCAGGACTCGCAGTTGTTTCTGCCGCTCGGACAACTGCAATGGCTGACCGGCCAGACGGGCCGCCTGAGCATGATTGAGCTGGCCGTGCCCGGCTCGGCCGAGCAGATTACGGCGGCGTGGGAACGGCTCGCGGCTGCACTGCGCGATGCCGAGGTACGCCCGCTGCGCCCGGTTCTGGAGTCGCAGGCGCGTGTGGTGATGAAAGTCCGCGGCCTGATGCTTGG
>JBGPJR010000037.1:0-10395 GCA_041485545.1 Terriglobia bacterium | reverse complement strand
GATCTGCTCTTTCATCTGCACCTGGTTGATGCCCATGATGTTGAACTCGACGGGATCCTCCGCCGTCAGAATATTGGTATTCGGGTTGTTGAGCCGGGCGATGGAAGAATACAGAGTATTGGTCTTACCGCTGCCCGTGGGCCCGGTCACCAGGACCATCCCGTACGGTTTCAGAATGGCCTTCTCAAACTTGGTCAGCGATTCCTGCTCAAACCCCAGCTTGGTCATGTCCAGCCGCAGGTTCTCCTTGTCGAGCAGCCGCAGCACGATTTTTTCGCCCCACATAGTCGGCAACACGCTCACGCGGAAGTCGAGCGTCTTCTTCTTGCCGTTTTGCTGCATCCGCATCATGATGCGGCCGTCCTGCGGCAGCCGCTTTTCGGCGATATCGAGCTTGGACATGATCTTGAGGCGCGAAATGATGGCGTCCCGCATCTTCATCGGCGGATTCATCACGGTGTGCAGGATTCCGTCAATGCGATAGCGCACGCGGTACTCTTTTTCATACGGCTCCATGTGGATGTCACTGGCTCCGCGCCCCAGCGCCTCGCGCAGGATAATGTTCACAAGCTTGACGACGGGGGCGTCGCCGGCGGCCTTTTCCAGCTCATCCGCCGAAAGCTCCGTCTCGCCGGCCTCCAGTTCCAGGACGTCCCCTTCGCCCTCGGCCACCTCCTCCATAAACCTGCTCAGCGCATCGCCCTGCGCCTGGCTGTAGAACTTGTCGATGGCCTCCCGGATGGCGCCCTCGGAGGCCACCACCGGCTCCACATTGAAGCCGGTCATAAACTTGATGTCGTCCATGGCGAACACGTTCGTGGGATCCACCATGGCAATGGTGAGCGACGAGCCCACGCGGCTGAGCGGCACTACTTCGTAGCGTCGAGCCGTATCCTCCGGGACCAGCCGGATCACCTCCGCGTCCACTTCAAAGTAGGTCAGGTTGATAGAAGGAACGCCGTATTGGCGCGAAAGGAAGGTGGTTACGTCCTCATCGGAGACAATATTCAGCTTGACCAGGCAGCTTCCCAACCGCCCGCCATTTTTCTTCTGATATTCCAGGGCCTGGGCTAGCTGCGCCTGATTGATGAGGTTCTCCTTCACCATCAGGTCGCCGAGTCGCGTTCCGGACACAGTCACGCCTCCGAATCAGCAGGAGCCGGCGCAGCAGAGGGAAAAGGGATGGACAAATCCACCCGAATCCTAAACAAAACCGCCATCCAAGTCAAGGCTCCTCGCTGAAACCCCTAATATTATCGCTGAATTGCAGCGAAAGTCGAACAGCCTTTGCTGGGTCGTTACCTTTCCGGGAACACCGCTCGCACCCGGTTTGGGTCCGCAGCAACGCTAGTCCCCATGCCGGATTCTTGCGGACGACCAAGCGGCGGAGGCTGGAGCGGGCTGTTTACAGGCGGCCGAGATACCGCGCACCCCTTTAAGGCTTGTCGACCGCTTCGGTAGCGGAGAGGACGGGAGGCGTAACCGCACCAAGAAACGGAACGGTGCGGCCTTTCAGGGCGACATTCCAATAGACCCAGGGCGAGCCGCATTTCTGGAGCAGCCACACGTCGTAGCGCTCCTTGCACGTCTTCAGGTACGGTAGCGTTGGCTTCTCGGCTTCCACGAATAGTCGCACTCCCGTCAGCAGCATCTTCCCATCGCCAAGTACGGGAAGAGGAAGGGTTCGACTCGGAAGATGAGAAATTTTGCCTCCCGCGTGCGTCAAATCGCGCATGCGCTGACCTTTGGAGTGGTCCTTGGGACTCTCCTGGAACTGGAACTGGTTATTTTTCAACAGCATACTGCATTGGCCTCAGGGTTGCTCGAAAGGATGAGGGATTGTTGTGTGGACGTATCGGAAATCACCGTTTTAGGAGAATTTGGAATGAAAAAGCAACGAACGCTCCAACTCTTAGGGTTCGCTGTTCTATGGCTGATGGGAATCGGAGTGACAGTCGCCTCCGCCTTCCAGTTGGCCCAAAAACCTGCTGACGAGTATATCGCGAGTATGGAAAAGCCCGACCGGGTCTTGAAGATCGATGAGGTCATTGCCAAGCTGGAACTCAAACCGGGAGACATCGTGGCCGACGTCGGTTCCGGCTCCGGATCCTTTTCAATTCCGATGGCCAAGGCGATCGCTCCCAACGGGATCTTATACGCCGTGGACATCGACCAGAAAATGCTCGATTTCGTCGCCGAAAAGGCCAAAAAAGAAGGCATCACCAACCTCCGCACGGTGTTGGGTGAATACGACGACCCCAAGCTGCCGGTGAAGGGTGTGGACGTGGCGTTTTTCCATCGCGTGTTGCACATGATCGAACACCGGCAAGTCTACCTGAACGCAACAGCGAATTACCTCAAGCCGGACGGCCGTATCGTGATCATCGACAAGAATCGGGAAGATTCGACCAATTGGATGTGGCTGAACCAGTCGGATGTGGACACCTGGATGGCGGCCATCAGCTTCTATCCGGCTGAACATTTCGCGGTGTTCGACGACCGCTATTTCGTCGTCTACCAGCGGCCCTATGGAGATAGTGTGCTCCTCAAGAAGACCGCACCGGCAGCCAGGGACTGATGGGTTCGCTGTGGAGGCCTTTTGCGCGTCCTATCGAGGTAGCCGGATAAAACATGGATTCGGCGGGTTTCCTCACTCTCGCGGGAGAGCCGTGTCGCATTCGTGCGGTGGTACTCCCGTTTGCGGTGCCTATCGCTCTGGAGCCGGTTAGGAGGATAACAAAGTGAGCATGGCGACCGAACCCCTTGTCGTGCAGGCAACTCGTCCAGGCCTCTTGCGCTCCATCGGAGTTTTCACGGCAACCTGCGTTGTGGTCGCCAATGTCATCGGCGTGGGTATCTTTACCACGCCCGGTTTTCTTGCCCGGGACATGGGCAGCCCTTTTGCTCTGCTGGGAATCTGGGTTCTGGGCGCGATCCTGTCACTGGCCGGAGCGCTCTGCTACAGCGAACTGGGAGCGGCCTTCCCCGAAGCGGGAGGCGAGTACGTTTACTTGCGGGAAGCCTACGGTCCTGTGTGGGGCTATTTGAGTGGATGGACTTCGTTCTTTGCAGGCTTCACGGCTCCCATCGCCGCCGCCTGCATCGGGTTCGCCGCATACCTCTCCCATTTCGCTCCCCAACTGTCACCACAAAACGTTCTGTGGACTCTTCCGGTCGGCTCCTGGCAGTGGCGCCTGAGTGGCGGGCAGGTCGTGGCGTTGGCGGCGTTGTGGTTGCTGTCACTGACGCATATTTCTGGAGCGCACCGCGGCGGGAGGATGCAAATTGTCTTGACCGTCGGGAAAACCGCTGCCCTCCTCGCTCTCATCGTATTCGGCTTGACTCTAGGCAGTGGCAACTGGGAGCATTTCCACTCCGCGCCTCAGGGGCTCATTCCGGCGCAGGCCTTCCGCAACATCCCCGTCTCGCTGATCTTTGTCTTATACTGCTTCAGCGGCTGGAACGCCGCCGCCTATCTGGCGGGGGAGATCCGAGATCCGAACCGCAATATCCCACGTTCTTTGCTCACCGGCACTGTAATCGTCACGATCCTCTATATGGGATTGAACGTGCTGTTTCTGTACGCCTTGCCGATTTCGGAGATGAGCGGAGTGCTGCAAATCGGCGAGAAAGCCTCGGTGGCACTTTTCGGCCCGGTGGCCACACATTTGGTCGCCGCCACGATGGCCCTTTCCATCCTGGCCTCTGCCAGCGCCATGGTCCTGGCCGGACCTCGGGTCTATTTCGCGATGGCCGCAGATGGGCTGTTCCCCAAGAAACTGGCGGGAGTGCACTCCCAATTCCAGAGTCCCGCCAGCTCGATCCTGGCTCAGTCGGCATGGACCTCGGTGCTGATCTTAACCGGCACCTTTGAACAACTGATTGTCTATTCGGGCTTCGTTCTGGTCTTGTTTTCCGCGCTGGCGGTGGCCTCCGTAATCGTCTTGCGGTGGCGCCGCCCGGAGCTCCATCTTCCGTTCTCGGTTCCGCTGTATCCCTACACGCCCTTGGTCTTCGTGGGGTTCTCGCTTTGGATCCTTCTTTATACCCTCCAGGGCCGGCCCCTGGAATCCTTGCTGGGAATCGCCACTGTCCTGCTGGGATTGCCGCTGTATTTCTATTGGCGCCGGCTGTCGCGCAAGTAGTGCTCGGTCCGAGCAAACCAGCAGAAGCCCCTAAGACTTTTTCTGAGGAG
Organism: Terriglobia bacterium; assembly: GCA_041485545.1. Lineage (GTDB taxonomy): Bacteria > Acidobacteriota > Terriglobia > 2-12-FULL-54-10 > 2-12-FULL-54-10 > DATMAF01. The sequence goes on along the minus strand of JBGPJR010000037.1, from coordinate 6,200 downwards.
CGCAACGAAGAAGGATCTGCACGTTGCCGCTGGCAGACCTTCGCTGCGCTCAGGATGCCCGCAAACCTTAGCAAACGGTCGTCGTCCTTGCTCGCCCGAACCGGGTCGATGTACACTTCCTTTCTAAGCAGTATTCTGCCCGCTGTGAGCGAATACCCCGGAAGGAAGCCTTCTCGGCATGCCAGACCCCAAAGAAGAGCCCGTTGAGTTTAAGGTGGTGGACCGGCGGCCGTTTACGCCCGAGGGCGAGCGGCGCACGGATGTGCCGCCTCCGGAGCCGCCCCCGCCCGAGCCTCCGCCACGTCCGCAGCCACCCCAGCAGCCCTCCGCCGAACCTGCCGCCAAAGCACCTGCTTCGGCGGTGACTCCGCCAGGGCCGGAGAACGTCGCTCCAGGAGCCGTCCAGTTCGAGCACCTCATCATGTCGCTGGTGACCTCCGCGATGTTGCAACTGGGCATGGCCGGCCGGCCTGGCGAGCCTCCGCCGCCGCCGGATTTCGCGGCAGCTCAGGAGACCATTGATCTGCTTGGCCTGTTGCAGCAGAAGACGCAGGGCAACCTTACGCCGGGCGAAGAGGAGATTCTGACAGGGAGCTTGGCCGAGCTGCGCCTGGTGTTTGTGGAGCTATCGCGCCGCGCCGGGCGGGTCCGCTAGTATGCGTGTGGAGCTCACCGTCCTGGGCTCCGGCACCTCCCAGGGCGTTCCTACCATCGGGTGCCGCTGTGGCGTCTGCCGTTCCTCGGACCCTCGCGACAAACGGACACGGCCCTCGATCTTGCTGCGCTACAACGGCCGGGCCGTAGTCATTGACACCGGGCCGGACTTCCGCTTCCAGGCATTGCGCGAAGATTTGGACCGCCTGGATGCCGTCCTGTTCACGCATGCGCACGCCGATCACGTGCTGGGCTTGGACGACATTCGCCCGTTCAACGCTGCAGGCCAGCCCTTGCCAATTTACGGAAACCGCCCCGCCCTGGAGGGCGTGCGCCGCATTTTCCAGTACGCGTTCAACGGAAACTCCCCCTGGGCCGGCAGCGTGCCGCTGCTCGAAGCTCGCGTCATCGGGGGCCCCATCGAGTTGTTTGGGCTGGAGTTTGTCCCTATCCCGGTACTGCACGGGCAACTGGAGGTCCTCGGCTTCCGCTTTGGCCCTGCAGCGTACCTGACCGATTACAATCAGATTCCGGAGCCGTCCGCGGAGCTACTGCGCGGCCTCGACGTGGTCTTTTTGGACGCGCTGCGTCACCTGCCGCATCCGGCGCACATGACGGTCCAGCAGGCCCTGGAAGAGGTGGAGCGCATCCAGCCGAAGCAGGTTTACCTCACCCACATTGCGCACGACCTCAGCCACGAGGAAACCAATCGCGCGCTACCGGAGCGCGTCCGGCTCTGTTACGACGGATTGAAGCTGGAGTTTGAGGCCTGAGGAATGCCGCCGGCTGGTCATGCAAATCTTTCGCTCCCTAGATGAGATTGAGACGATCGGCACAGCGGGCCAGCGCAGCGTCGTCACCATCGGCAGCTTCGATGGCGTCCATTTAGCGCACCAGGAGCTCTTGCGGAAAGTCCGCGAACGAGCCTGCCACGAGTACGCCGCCTCCGTCGCGATTAGCTTCGATCCGCACCCGCTGTTCATCCTCGCCCCCAGCCGGGCGCCCCGCTTGCTTACGCCACTCCCCATGAAGCTGGAGCTTCTGGCACAGAGCGGCATCGACAAGCTGCTGATCCTGCCGTTCACCGCGGAGCTTTCACGATGGTCGCCAGAACAATTCGCAGAGCAAGTTCTGATAAAGGCGCTCCGGGCGTCCAGCGTCGTGGTGGGAGAAAACTTCCGCTTCGGGCACAAGCAGGCTGGAACGCCGCAGCTTTTGGAGATGCTCGGGCAGCGTTGGAAGTTTTCCACCGACGTGTTTCCCAGCATTCGCGTTCGCGGGCTGACGGTGAGCAGCTCGCAGATCCGCGCCGCATTGGAAGGAGGGAATATCTCCGTTGCGAACCGGTTGCTGGGCCGCCCGTTCGCCATCCGCGGCGAGGTCGCGCCGGGCCGCGGCATTGGACGCAGCCAGACCGTCCCCACGCTCAATCTCGGTCCTTATGCGGACCTGATCCCCGCGCGCGGCGTCTATGTCACCGAGGTACGCCTGGGTTCGGGCAGCGAAGGCGACCTGATGCGGTCCAGCCTGTCTCCGCTCCTGCGCTCGGTTACCAACGTCGGTGTTCGCCCCACGTTTGGCGAGCGGGAGCTCGGCGTGGAGACGCATCTGCTCGGTCGGTGGGAAGGCCCCGCCCCTTCCCTGCTGGAAATTCACTTTCTGTATCGTTTGCGCGACGAACGAAAGTTTGAATCCGGCGAACAATTGAAGTCCCAGATTCTGCTGGACGCCCGCCGCGCCGAAGCCTACTTCCGCCGCCGTGAGCGCTTCTGCAAGAGTGTCGCGGCGGGGCCGTAGCGGCCGGATGCACGCCACCCCGTGGCCAACCCTTTCCGGTGGGTGTATCATTTTCTTAAGAGACGGATGGGAACTGTATGTCAAGAAGACTAGAGCCGATTCTGCCGGATTCGTTGTTCTCCCTCCTGAACGGAGAACGCTTGGATCAGCACCTCAACAAGGCGCTGCTGCTGATCACCTTGGACAGCGCGGGCTGGCCGCGCGCCGCCATGCTGAGCTTGTTGGAGGTCGTCGCAGCGGATCGCAGCAACCTGCGGATGGCACCTTGGAACGACAGCACCACCACGGCCAACCTAAGGCGCGACGGAAAGGTTGCGCTCCTGGTGGTGGATGAGTCCATGGCCTATTACATCCAGGGAACGGCCAGCGAGTTGAACCGCGATCTGGACGGCTTTCCCGGGATGGCGAAAATCAATTTGCGAATCGAGTCCATCCTGGAGGACGCGGCGCTGGACTACGAAGGAGCGGCGCGCGTTTCCACGGGCATCCGCTTCGAAAATCCGGGCATGAATGCAGCTTATATCGAGCGTGGACGGCGAGTGCTGGCGGCTCTGAAGGAATAGCGGGAGCCCGCAATTTGCCTTGCTAGGACCCGCGTTGGCAGGCCCTTCGCGACGTTACAGGCTCCGAGCGCTGCCCAGCCTAATTGGAGTAATACCCATCTCTCGTCTGGACGACCAGATCTTTCCGCCGCACGGTGAGCCGGATCTTGTGGTAACCCGTGTCAGCACGCTGCCGATCCGGCGTGTAGCCCAGGTTGTATTGAGTCCGCAGTTCTTCCTCAATCGCAGAGTAGATCTGATCAATTCCCTGTCCTCGGGAGACTTCAAAATAACGCCCGCCCGTCTGCTTCGCGATGCGGTTGAGCACCCCACTGCCATCCTGGGCCATCTGCTGAGGAAATCTCTGGCCGCCACCACCCCGGCGGCCCATCCCGCCGATGCCACCAAAGCCTCCCTGAAATCCGTAGGCTCCCCGGTCCGCAAACAGGATGGCATAGACCAGAGTGTCGGAACGCTGGGCCGATTCGATGGCACCTTCCAGGATGATCTTGCTGGCGTTGTCCACGCCGTCGGAAAGTACAATGAGCGCCTTGCGGCCCGGCTGCTTCTTCATCAACTCGTCTGAAGCAAGATAAACCGCATCGTAGAGCGCGGTGCCGCCCCCGGAGCCCCCGTTGCCGCCTCCGCCGACGCCCCCGCCGCCCGGCATGCCCGGCCATGGGAACGGGACGTTCACGCGGGTCCTCGCCGGTAGCGACGGTGTCCGGAGCAAGGCGAGCGCCGATTGCAGTTCTGCGCGCGAAGCGGTTAGGTCTTGCAGAAGTTCCGCCTCCTGCTCAAAATGCATGACAAAAGCCAGGTCTCGGTCCTCTCGCAAGACTTTGTCTAAGAAGCGATAGCTGGCCGTGCGCTCTTCATCGAGGACGCGCTCCTGGCTGAGGCTCGTGTCTACCAGCAACCCCAGCGTCAGGGGAAGATCGGTCTCCCGCGCAAAGTAGCGAACCGTCTGCGGCCGCCCGTCTTCCTCTAACGTGAAGTCGTCCTGGGTCAACTCGCGAACGATCTGACCCTGTTTGCTCCGCACCGTGGCCAGCACGTTGACGACTTTGACATCGGTCGAAAAGGTCGGTTCCTGCTGAGCAACCAGCACAATCGTGGAGAGGGTCAGCAGCGCCGCCAGAACCACGAGGCGGCGTCCTAAGAAACGAGCGGTGCGCTCGGCGCCTCCTGGGACTGTTGGTCGCATCGAAGTCACGGTAACACCGATCCGTCGGGCCGGCGGCGGAGACTGCATAACGTCATAAGAGATTTTCGGGCGGTTCCGTTTCACTGCGGCGCAAGACCGGCCTGCGGTCGCCCTGGCCTGCCGCGTGGTCTTCCGAAGGGCGCGAGCTTGCTGCCGCAGCGTCTTCCGGAATCTCCAACGACTGAGTCAGATTCAATGTCAACTGCGTGCCGGCAGGAATCACCATGGAGTGATGGTGGCCCGCAATCTGCCGCCCGATCAACACCGCCGCTACACCGACCGCAGCACCCATTCCGGCGCCGGCCGCTGTACCGGTCGTCATGGCGCCAACCTGCGCCCCGGTAATCGCGATTTCGCCGGCCTGCTGGGCTGCCGCGCCGCCGCTCCCCCGCTCCTCAATCGTCCCTTCCTTTTGCTCGGCCTCCAGATGTTGATTGTCAATCTTGCTCACCGTGGCCGTGAAATCCACCTGACGACCATCGGGCAGGAGGAGATGGCGCGGGCTCAGAAACACTTCTTTCTTGGTCCCGCGAATCTCTCCGTCAATTCTAGTCCCCATGGGCACCACTTCCCGTCCGCCCGCGAACACCGGGAACGCAAGTGTGGCAGAGAATGGCTCGCCATTCTTGGCAGGCTGCACTGCCGACTCCAGCTCAATCACCATTTCCGTGCCGGTCGGAAGCGTCTCGGCACGCATGGGAAGCACGCCAAAGAGAACAGTAACGATCCCAAGTGAGAGTCTTGCGCAGTAGGACATTGGAAGGAACCTCGCGGATTGAACGTGTCGAAACAATCGGGATGCAAATCCTCAACTATCTGCTTGGAACCCAAATTGGCGAAAAGAGTTGCCTGGGCGCTACGTGATACGAAGAGGGCGAAGCCGTCCGGCCTTCAAGAAAGGCGTTCCCAGCCGGAGCCGGATGCCTTAGAATGTTTGGGTCCATTGGGCGATCGAGCTACGAAAGAGCCAAATTCTCTACCTGAGGTCGAAATGAAAATTGACATCTTCCCGCATATTTTCCCCTCCGCCTTCTACCAGCGAATGCTGACGGTTTCTGATCGGACAGCCAAGTACATGAAGAGGCGGGTCCACGACATGCCCATGCTGGAGAACCTGGAATTGCGCCTGAAACTGATGGATCAGTATCCGGGGTATCAGCAGTTTTTAACGGCGGCCGGTCCGCCGATCGAACAGTTCTGCGACTCCAAACTGTCGCCGGAGCTTGCCCGGATCGCCAATGACGGCATGGCGGAGCTGGTGTCCAAGCATCCCGACCGTTTCATCGGATTCGCCGCTTCCCTGCCCATGAACAACATCGATGCTGCCCTGCAGGAAACAGACCGGGCAATCCAGCAGCTGGGGGCACGCGGAGTCCAGATTTATACCAACGTGAACGGGCGGCCGCTGGATGAGATGGAGTTCCGGCCCCTGTTCCAGAAAATGGCGAAGTACGACTTCCCCATCTGGCTGCATCCGGCGCGGCCCTCCACCTTTCCGGATTATCAGACCGAAACGCACTCGCGCTACGAGTTGTGGTGGGCTTTCGGGTGGCCCTATGAAAGCAGCATTGCGATGGCTCGCCTCGTGTTTACGGGCATTTTCGATGAGTTGCCGAACCTCAAGGTGGTCACCCATCATTTGGGGGGGATGATCCCGTACTTCGAAGGAAAGATCGCGCCGGGCCTCGACGAGCAGATGGGCAACCGCACGCCGGAGCCGGACAAACACCTGTGGGAACACCATATCAAGAAACGGCCCATCGATTACTTCCGCGAGTTCTACGCGGACACTGCCATCCTGGGGCCGGGAGCCCTAATGTGCGGCCTGGGCTTCTTCGGAATCGACCATGTGCTCTACGGCAGCGACATGCCCTTTGACCATGAGGGCGGCTCCTTCAACGTGCGCGAAACCATCCGAACAGTGAACTCGGCGGCCCTTGCCCCCGCAGACCTCAAGAAGATCTACGAGACCAACGCCCGCAGGCTTCTCAAACTGCCCG
>JBGPJR010000036.1:0-10411 GCA_041485545.1 Terriglobia bacterium | reverse complement strand
CAGATGTTGCCCGCCGCACGCCTTGCCGACCGCCTGCTGACGTGACGCCGTGATATCCTTCGGCAATGGATGGGAAGCTCGAGTATCTCGTTAACGAACTTTGGGTTCTTGCCTGGAACGCCTCGGTCCAGCGTGCGGACCTATACGGGAGCAAAAAGTCAACAGATCAGGCCTTTCGCGAAAAGGTAATTTACCATCTTTCGTCGCATTTGATCCCGCAATATGCCAATAGCAGAGTCACTGAAGAACAGCACTACACGAACATCGAGCACCTTATATTGTACGCAAACAGCGTCGGACGCGACGTGTTGGGGCAACCGGGCTACAAATATGGCGTGGCACAAAAACTTCTAAATCTTGCGCTGAAGTACCACTGGTGCCTCGGTCTAATATCGGAGCCTCCTCATTGCCCGGTCGACAGGATCGTCATTGGAGAAACGAGGTTTAGGAACAAGATCAACTGGACGCGGATTGTACAACGGTCAGAGTATCAGAACGTCATTGAAGACATCAAACGTCTCGCGGCAAATAAGGGGCTTTCGATCTCCATGTGGGAACTCTCCATCTATAGCAGACGTTAGAGCTTGCGCTTCACCTCGGCGAGCGTGATGACTTGCCCCTTCGCAGCTTCCTGTCTTGCCTTCTCGATCTTCCGTGGCAAGGACTTGGAAGAGAGCATTTCCAGGTCCTCGGCCATACGCTCATAGTCTTCCAAGGGAAGGATGACTACCGGCAATTTGCCAATCGTTGTTTTCCTTGCCTTCTTGCGAGGCGCCAAGGCTTTCATGAGTCCACTCTATCACAGGAACAGCGGGGCCATGACTAGCGTGAGGGTGGCGAGCAGCTTGATCAGCACGTGCAGCGACGGCCCGGCCGTGTCCTTGAAGGGATCGCCTACCGTGTCACCCACCACCGAAGCCTTGTGCGGTTCAGATTTCTTGCCGCCGTAATTGCCCATTTCAATGTATTTCTTGGCGTTGTCCCAGGCGCCGCCGCCGTTGTTGAGAAACAGCGCCATCAGGATTCCGGTGATGGTGCCCACCATCAGGTAGCCGCCCATGACCTCGGCTCCGGTGGCGCCATCGGCGGGCTGGCCCATGGCGTAGTACAGCCAGCGGAAGGCCAGCCCGACGCCAATGGTCATGCCGACCACCAGCAGCCCGGGCAGCACCATCTTCTGCAGCGCCGCGCGCGTGGCGATGTCCACGCACTCGCCGTAGTTGGGTTTGGACGTCCCCTTCATGATGCCGGGGTCTCTCTTAAACTGGTCGCGGACGTTGTTGATGATGGCGTAGGCAGCCGAGCCGACGGCCTTGATCGCGAGCGAGGAGAACAGGAAGACCAGCACCGCGCCCAGCATGGCGCCGACAAAAACCTCGGGCTTGTTCAGATTGATGGAGCGGGTGAAGGTCGGCAGATAATTGTGGACCTCGTCCAGATACGCGCCGAACAGCAGGAACGCGGCCAGCCCGGCGGAGCCCACGGCATAGCCCTTGGTGAGCGCCTTGGTGGTATTGCCGACGGCGTCCAGCCGGTCGGTCTTGACGCGAATCTCCTCCGGCTGCTGGCTCATCTCGACGATGCCGCCGGCGTTGTCCGTGATGGGGCCGAAGGTATCCATGGCCAGGATGAAGGCGCACGGGCCCAGCATTCCCATGGTCGCGACGGCGGTGCCGAACAGCCCGGCTCCCTCCAGCCCCGATGCCCGCCCCAGGAAATAAGAGCTGACGATGGCGATGGCGATGGTCAAGATCGGAAAGCCGGTGGACTCCATGCCCACGGCCACCCCAGCGATGATATTGGTAGCGGGGCCGGTCTGCGAGGCCTCCGCGATGGAGCGCACCGGCCGGTAGCGGTACTCGGTGTAATACTGCGTGATAAACACGAAGGCAATCGACATGAGAACGCCGATCACTCCGCAAAGGAAGAAGTTGAAGTAGTGCTCCGGCCCGAGCAGCCACCGCGACGCGATGAAAAAGCCCACCATCGCAAGCGCTGAGGTAATGTAATAGCCTCGGTTCAGCGCGTGCATGGGGTCTTCGGTCTCGCTGGCCCGAACGGACATGATTCCGATCGCGGAGGCGATGATGCCGAAGGCGCGCGCCACCAGAGGAAATAGCAGAACACCGACCAGGGTGAGACCCTGGCTCTGAAAAAGCTCTTCATTGCCGCGGTAGAGGGCCGCGGCCAGCACCATGGCGCCGATATTTTCCGCCGCGGTGGACTCGAACAGATCCGCGCCACGGCCGGCGCAATCGCCCACGTTGTCTCCCACCAAATCGGCGATGACCGCCGGGTTGCGGGGATCATCCTCGGGAATGCCCGCCTCCACTTTTCCTACCAGGTCGGCCCCCACGTCGGCGGCCTTGGTATAGATGCCGCCGCCCAGTTGAGCAAACAGTGCCACCATGCTGGCGCCGAAGCCGTAGCCGACAATGAGCAGCGGGATTTGCGCAACGTCCTGAGTCACGCCCAGACTGCGGATGATCGTGAAGAGGCCCGCAACGCCAAGCAGGCTCAGTGCCACGACGAAAAAGCCGGACACTGCGCCGCCGCGCAGCGCGGTCTGGAGCGCGCCGTTCATACTTTTCGTGGCCGCTACCGCTGTGCGGACATTGGCGCGGATGGCGACCCACATGCCCATGTAGCCCGCGGCCACGGAGCAGGCCGCGCCAAACAGGAACGCGAGGGTGGTCCACAGGGCCAGCTGGCCGGCGCTGGCCGGGTCGTGCGCGGTCGGAGTGCGCACAAACGCGTACAGGATGTAGATAAGGGCCGCCAGGGCCACGGCAATATAGGCGATGGTGCGGTTCTGCCGCCTCAGGAAGGCTTCCGCACCGACCTTGATGGCGTCGGAGATCTCTCGCATGGAGGCCGGACCCGTGTCGCGCCGCAGCACGTCGCGCATGAGATACACAGCGAAGAGAAGTCCCAGGACGCTGATCCCGAAAATCAGATTCAGTTCCACGTTGGTAGAAACAGCTCCTTTCAAAAACGATACGGGTCCAGCCAGATGCTATCGGGCGATTGGGGAGGCGTGCCGGGAACCCACCGCCGAACGGCCGGTCCTAAGCGAACAGGTCTTCCTCCCAGTGCTCCAAGTACGTCCGGACGCTGGCCATAAACTGGTCCGCTACCGCTCCGTCAATCAGCCGATGGTCGAAGCTGAGCGCCAGGTGCACCAGCGAACGGATGGCGATGGCGTCGTCAATCACCACAGGCGCCTTGTGGATGCCCCCTACCCCGACGATGCCCACCTGCGGTGGATTGATAATGGGTGTGGCAAATAGCCCGCCGTAGACACCGGGGTTGGTGATGGTAAATGTCCCGCCTTCCACATCGGATACCGAAAGTTTCTTGGTGCGCGCGCGCTCGGCCAGATCGGCCACGGCGCGCGCCAGTCCCAGGAAGCTCTTTTCGTCGGCGTGCGGGATGACCGGGACGATCAGTCCTGCCTCCAGCGCGACCGCGATGCCGATGTGAATGTCTTTCTTGTAAACGATGTTCTCCCCGGAGACCGAGCTATTCAGGATGGGGAAACGCTTCAGACCGTCAATCACCGCCCGGATAAAGAACGGCGTGTAGGTCAGCTTGGCGTTTTCCTGCCGCTCAAACCGTGCCTTGTCCCTCTGGTAGAGGGCCACGACGTTGCTGAGGTCCACCTGGAAAACCGTGGTTACGTGGGCCGCCGTATGGCGGCTGAGCACCATGCGCTCGGCGATCTTCTTGCGTATCACACTCATGGGCACAACTTCTTCGCGGGTGGTCAAGGCGGAAGGCTGAGGCGCCCGGGCAGCAGCCGGGGCCCCCGGGGCGGTTTTGCCCCGCTCCACGTACGCCAGCAGGTCTTCCTTCGTGATGCGTCCGCCGGGTCCGGTGCCTTCCACGTCCGCCAGATCGACATGGTGATCTTTCGCCAAGCGCCGCACGAGGGGCGAACTGCGAATCTGACCGGCCTCCTCGCTCGATTCTTCGGCCTTCGGTGGGGGCGCTTTGTTGGGTTGAGGCGGCGCTTCAGGGGGAGCCGCCGCAACGGGTTCGCTGGATTCGATCTGTGCCACGAGCGTCTGCACGCCCACGGTCTGGCCTTCCTGCACCAGGATGCGAGCCAGCGTCCCGGAGGCCGGTGAGGGAATCTCGGCATCGACCTTGTCGGTGGAGATCTCAAACAACGGCTCATCCTTGCCGACGCGCTCGCCGACTTTCTTGAGCCATTTCGTGACGGTGCCTTCCGTGATGCTCTCTCCCATCTGGGGCATTGTCACATCGGCGGTGGGCATGGGCTCCTCCTTTCCCGGCCTGCCGGAATACTCCAATCCATCCGAAGGCCGAACAGATCTCCAAAATGTTCTGCCAACGATCGCTCCAACCGTCCGCGATCTACGGAAGTGCCCAGCAGCGTTTCGAGCGAACTCACCGGATGGGCGGAGATTCCGCAGGGCACAATATGGCGAAAGGATCGCAGGTCCGTCGCGACATTCAGCGCGAAGCCGTGTGAGGTGATCCAGCGGCTGATGTGTACCCCGATGGCGGCCACTTTACTTTCCTCCACCCAGGCGCCGGTCATTCCCGCTCGCCTGGCCGCCGGCAAACCCAGTTCCTGGATGGCCCGGATCAGCACTTCCTCGAGCGTTCGCAAATACCAACCCACATCCTTCCGGATGCGGCTCAGGTCCACAATGGGGTAGCCGACCACTTGGCCCGGTCCGTGAAAGGTTACGTCGCCTCCGCGATTGGTCTCGAACAATGCGATCCCTTCCCGTTCGAGCTCCTCCGCGCTGGCGAGGATGTGCTCACGCCGGGCGTTGCGGCCGAGCGTAATCACCGGCGGGTGCTCCAGCAGCAGGAGCGTGTCGGGGGCCTCTCCCGTCCTGCGCCGCGCGGCCAGTTGCTCTTGGAGGCGGAGCGCTTCTTCGTAGGGGATGCAGCCCAGGTGCCGCACAACACAATTTGCCCCCAGGGCCGCCACGCGGCGTGGCAGCGACACAGGGGCGGTCCTAGGCTCCGTCTCCGTCCTCACCGGGCACTTCCCTTGGGGGGCTCGCAGGCGTCTCCGGCAAGCGCGCCCTTCAGGCGTGGATGGTTAAAGAATAAACTGCGTTGGCTGCGTCGAACAAAGCCTCTGAAAGAGTCGGGTGGGGGTGAACGGTGTAGAGGATATCCTCGGCGGTCACTTCCAGCCGCATGGCCAATGCGATCTCTCCGATCAGCTCGGTCACACCGGGGCCGATCAGATGCGCTCCCAAAACCTGTCCGTATTTCTCCTCGCAGACGAGTTTAACAAAACCTTCCTCCGCTCCCAGAATGCTGGCCTTGCTGTTGGCCTTAAAGGGAAACCGGCCCACCTTGACAGCATAGCCCATCTCCTTGGCGCGCGCCTCGCTCAAGCCCACCGAGGCCACCTGCGGCTCGCAATAAATGCAATCGGGAACCTGAAGGTAATTCATGGCCGGGACCGGCTTGCCGCACATTCTGCCCACGGCGACGATCGCTTCCATGAAAGCCGCGTGGGCGAGCTGTGGCGTACCGGCCACGACATCGCCAACCGCGTAGAGGCCCGGTTCGGCCGTCTCCATGAAGGAGTTCGTCTTCACGTATCCTCGCTCCATCACCGCTTGGGTCTTTTCCAAACCGATCCCTTCGGTATTGGGCTTACGGCCCACGGCCACCAGCACCTGGCTGGCCTCGATCGTTCGGGACTCGCTGCCGCGTGCCACGCCAATCCGCACGCCGGACTCTGTGGTCTCTATCTGCTCCACCCGCGCGTCGGTCAGGATGTTCACTCCCTGTTTCTCGAGCGAATTCTCCAGCTGATACGAAATCTCTTCGTCAGCCAGGGGAAGCACGCGCGGCAGCATTTCCAGGAGCGTTACCTCCGATCCGAAACGCCGGTAAATGGAAGCGAACTCTACTCCCACGGCCCCGGCACCAACGATGACGAGCGAGGCCGGTATCGCCCGGGTCTCCAGAATTTCGCGGTTGGTCAGGATCTTTTCCGGGTCCGCCTGGAGGCCGGGCAGCATGCGCGCTTCCGACCCGGTAGCCACAATGGTGTTCTTGGCCTGAAGCCTCTTGCCTCCGCCGGGTCCTTCGACCGCAACCTGACCCTTTTCTTCCAGCCGGCCGAACCCGCGGATCGTTTCGATCTTGTGCTTGCGAAACAGGTACTCCAGGCCTTTATTGTGCTTGCGAACGACCTGCTGCTGGCGAGCCCGCACCGCTTCCCAGTTGACTGTTACCGTGCCGCATTCGATCCCGAACTTTTCGCTGTTCCTGATGTGGTCATAAATTTCCGCGTTGAACAGCAGGGCTTTGGTAGGAACACAGCCAACGTTCAGACAGGTGCCTCCCAGGCGGTCGTCCTTCTCAACCACCGCGGTTCGCAGACCCCACTGCGCTGCCCGGATCGCCGCTACATAGCCACCCGGGCCGCTTCCCAGGATTACCAGATCGAACTCGTCCGCCACAGGCCGACACCTCTCTGAGGGACCCGCGCCCTCCTCACAGGGCTCGCATTCTGCTCACTATTAGCTTACTTCAACGGAAGCAAATGCTAAATTCTACCAGCTTCATTCCGGTCAGACAAGACGCGCTTTAAGAGTCTGTTCGGAAAACCGGCGACAAGAAATCTCCAGCGCTGGCCTGCTCCAGTGAGGAGTGGCGGAAGAAACAGCTGCGCCTTTTTTGGGGGAGGGCAGAGAGGCGCCTGTATGCGGCCTTTTTAGCAACAAAAGTGTTGCGTAATAGACACATGTGCCAAATGTAACTATTTTGTATTGAATATATTGCAAATCGCATCGAGTCATGTTCAACTAAAACAGAACAGCAGCGTTTGCGAAGAAATTGTGGCGTTTCAGCACACCATCGCGCGCGCCGTGGAGGTTTCCGGAATCGGGCTGCATAGCGCTGTTCCGGTCCGCCTCCGAATCCTGCCTGCTGCGGCGAACCGCGGCATTGTTTTTCGCCGTGTGGATCTCGACAATTTCGAGATTCCCGCCTCCTGGAAGCACATCGCCCGCGTGAGTTACGCCACCAGCCTGATGCGCAAAGGCGTGCTGCTTTCTACCACGGAACACATCCTGTCGGCCTTGGTGGGCCTCGAAATCGACAACGTAGTCGTCGAAATCAACGCCTTGGAATTGCCCATTCTGGATGGGAGTGGCACGCCCTTCGTGGCGCTGCTGCGGCAGGCGGGCCGCAAACGGCAGCGGCAGCCCAGAAGGTTTCTGCGCGTGCGGGAACCGGTGGAGGTCGCAGACGGGTTCAAACGCATCACGGTCTTCCCGTACGCTCAGTTTCGCATCACCAGCCACGTGAACTTTCCGCATCCCCTGGTCGGGCGGCAAATGCTGGAACTCCAGATTACGCCCGAGACGTATGCTCGCGAGATCGCTCCCGCCCGCACCTTCGGATTTATAGACCAGCTCCCCCAGTTGAAGGAGATGGGGCTGATCCGCGGCGGTTCGCTCGCCAATGCCGTGGTCTTTGACCGCGAGTCGGTGATGAATGCCGAGGGGCTGCGATTTCCGAATGAATGTTGCCGGCACAAGATCCTGGACTTGATCGGCGACTTGGCGCTGACCGGATACCCCTTGCTGGGGCACGTGGTGGCCGAGCACGCCGGACACGCCATGCACACGGCCTTGGTTCTGAAACTGATGAGAGACCGGTCGCTGTGGGAGCTGACCGATGGAGCGCAGCTCTCCCCGGCGAGCGCCGAAGCGAGCGAGGCCGTAGCGGTGGGACAAGCCGCCAGCGATTGACGGTTCCTGCCTTCGCTCCTTCGCAAGTCCCGCACAGACGCCCTTGATCTGGACATGCCGCAGGGTTTCTTGTTGCGGCGGAAAGTTTGCTTCCCCTATACTCCCCCTTACCCTGTTATCGAGATTGAGGCCTTCTGATGTCATCTGTTTCGCAACAGCGGGAGCTGAATCCCTGGGAGTCGCAGGCGGCTCTGTTCAATGAAGCCGTCGAGCATTTGAAGCTGCCGGCGGGCCTGGCAAAGATGCTGCGGCTGCCGAGCAAAGAGATCATCGTGCACATCCCGGTGCAGATGGACTCCGGGGAGCTGGAGGTGTTTACCGGCTACCGCGTGCAGCACAGCATCGCGCGCGGGCCGGGCAAGGGCGGCCTCCGCTACGCGCCGGACGTAACGCTGGACGAAATCCGTGCCCTGGCTGCCGAGATGACTTGGAAATGCGCCGTCGTAAATATCCCGTTTGGCGGGGCCAAGGGCGGCGTGATCTGCGACCCGAAGCAGCTCTCCCTAGGAGAATTGGAGCGCATCACACGGTGCTACACGGCCGAGCTGCTGGACTACCTTGGCCCGGAGCGCGACGTGCCCGCTCCCGACATCAACACCAACGAGCAGGTAATGGCTTGGATCATGGACACCTACTCGATGCACGTGCGCCACACCACGACTGCCGTGGTGACGGGCAAGCCCGTGGAGCTCGGCGGCTCCCGCGGCCGTCACGACGCCACCGGACGCGGCTGCATGGTGGTCTGCGACGAGGCGTTGAAGAAATTCAAGATGGCGCGCGACCGCACGCGCGTCATCGTGCAGGGCTTCGGGAACGTGGGCTCGGAGGCTGCACGCCACCTCTACCAGGAGGAATACCGCGTCGTGGGCGTGGCCGAGGTGGACGGCGGCGTATTCAACGCGAGCGGCCTGGACATCATTTCCCTCATGGAGTATCGCCAGGAGCACAAAACTATCGTCGGGTTTCCCGGAGCTGAGGCCGTGGACTCTCGCGCGATGTTGCTCTACGACTGCGACATTCTGCTGCCGGCCGCGAAAGAGAACCAAATCACCACTGAGAACGCGGGAAAGTTAAAGTGCAAGATTCTGTGCGAGGGCGCCAACGGTCCCACCACACCGGAGGCCGACGCCATTCTGGAACAGCGCGGCATCTATGTGATCCCGGACATCCTGGCGAACGCCGGTGGGGTCACTGTCTCCTATTTTGAGTGGGTGCAGGACCGCCAGGGATATTTCTGGACATTGACCGAGGTGCGCCAGCGTATGGATGAGATCATGCGCTTCAGCTTTTACGACGTGATGAGTTTCGCGGAGAAACACCGCGTGCGCCCGCGCATGGCCGCCTATATGCTGGCGATCGAGCGCGTTGCCTCCGCCGTGCGGCTGCGCGGCATCTACGCATGAACGCGAGCTAGAATGGGATCTTCTGCGCTTACGACCCAGGACGCTGCGGTTCCGCTCCGCTCGGCTGGCTCGATGCCGCCCGCAAATCGCGGCGCTTTAGCTTGCCGGTGGCGGTCCGCGGCAGGGAGTCAACGAAGGTGATTTCCTTGGGGGCCTTGTAGGGCGCGATCTTTTCCCGGACCTGGGAAGTGATCTCCTCCGCCAGCGCATCGGAAGGAGTCTGACCCGCTCTCAGAACTATGTAGGCCTTGACCCGCTGCCCGATCAACTCGTCGGGCACTCCGATGACTCCCGCTTCCAGAACCGCCGGATGCTCCAGGATGGCGGACTCGACTTCCTTGGGAGAGATCAGATAGGCGCGGCTCTTGATCAAATCGTCGGAGCGCGACACGTACCAGAAAAAGCCGTCCTCGTCCTTGTATGCCAGATCACTGGTGTAGTACCAGCCATTGCGATGCAGCCGCTGCCAGATTTCTGCCCGTCCGCGATAGCCCAAGGAAAGACCGGGGTCGTCGGACCGGATCACCAGGTGCCCGATTTCCCCGGCCGGGGCTTCTCCGCCGTCGTCGGTGAGCACGGTGACAAAATGCCCCGGTAGCGGGCGGCCGAGCGAGCCGGGCTTGCGAATGGGGTCGGGGTTCATGAAGATGTGAATCTCCGTTTGGCCCAGAGAATCGTAAATGTCGATGCCCAGCAGTTCCTTGACCTGCCGCGACGTATCCAGGGGCAGCGGTTCCCCGGAGCTCATCCCCATGCGCAGCGAGTGCAGATCGTACTTCTTGACCGCCTCGCCGAGCGCGATCAGGCGCCGGAACAGCGTCGGGACGCCGATCAGAATCGTGGGCCGGAATTTTTCGATGGCCGCCAGCGTCAGCTCGGGATCGAACCGGCCGGGGGTCATCATCACCGCAGACCCCTTCAAGAGCGGGAAGAGCAGATTGCATCCCAGAGCGTAGATAAAGCTGATCTCCAGCGGACTGTACGAAATGTCCTGCGGGGTCAGGCGCATCAAATCGGTGGCAATAGGTCCGCCCGCCGCCACAATCCAGCGGTGCGCGTGCTCCACTCCCTTGGGCTCCCCCGTGGTGCCCGAGGTGTAGATGATGAACGCGGCCTCGTCGCTGCGGGTGTCCGCAGCCTGCAGTTCCATCGAGGAGTCTCGGATCAGGTCCTCGAAACCAAGCTGGTCTGGCGAAGGCGCGGCATCGAAGGTAATCACATGTTTCAAGGAGGGGCAGCGCGGCT